>NZ_JAIGQA010000120.1:0-26211 GCF_019733245.1 Streptomyces sp. WAC04114 | reverse complement strand
GGGGTGTGGGGTGTGGAGCGTTGGGGTTGTCTGCCTGGTGCGGCGCCGTGGTGGTTGTTCGCGCAGTTCCCCGCGCCCCTGAAATCCGTGCGGCGCCATCGTGGCTCGTCGCGCAGTTCCCCGCGCCCCCAAGTGCACGTGCGGCGCCCTGGTTGCCCGTCGCGCCGTTCCCCGCACCCCCAAGAGCACGCGCGGCGCCGTCGTGGCTGTTCGCGCAGTTCCCCGCGCCCCCAAGTGCACGTGCGGCGCCGTCGTGGCTGTTCGCGCCGTTCCCCGCGCCCCTGAGGGGCGTGTCCCCCGCGTCCCTCGAGAGGCTGGGGGCTGGTGGCTAGCGGAGGCCGTTTACCAGGGCTGCTGCTGTGAAGAGTTCCACTCCTACCGTGATGGCCGATTCGTCGACGTCGAAGTCGCCCTGGTGGAGGTCGCGGATCTGGCGTTCGCCGGGGGTGCGGACGCCGAGGCGGGCCATGGCGCCGGGGACGTGTTCCAGGTACCAGGAGAAGTCCTCGCCGCCGAGGCTCTGCTCGGTGCCCTCGACGGACTCGACGCCGCGGCGGGCGATCATGGCCTCGCGCAGCAGTTCGGTGACGCCGGGCTCGTTGACGACGGGCGGGACGCCGCGCACGTAGTTGATCTCCGACTTGGCGCGGTAGAGGTTGGCGATCTCGTCGATCGCCGCGACGACGACGTCGGGAGCCTGCCGCCACGCCTCGAGGTCGAGGCAGCGCACGGTGCCGGAGAGCTCGGCGTGCTGCGGGATCACGTTCGGGGCGTGGCCCGACTCGACGCGGCCCCAGGTGATGGCGAGCCCGCTGCGGCTGTCGAAGCGCCGGCCGACCAGCGCGGGCACGTCCGTGACGACGCGGGCGGCGGCGGTGACCAGGTCGGTCGTGAGGTGGGGGCGGGCGGTGTGGCCGCCCGGGCCGTCGAGGCCGATCTCCAGCCGGTCGCAGGCGGAGGTGATGGGGCCCTCGCGCAGACCGATCTTGCCCGCGTCCACCCGGGGGTCGCAGTGCACGGCGATGATCGCGCCCACGCCTTCCAGCGCCCCGCACTTGATGACGTCGGCGGCGCCGCCGGGCAGCACCTCCTCGGCGGGCTGGAAGATCAGCCGGACCGGGCGGGGAAGCGCGCCCCGCCGGTGCAGTTCGGCGAGGACCAGCCCGGCGCCGAGGACGACGGTGGTGTGCACGTCGTGACCGCAGGCGTGCGCGCGGTCGGGCACGGTGGAGCGGTACGGGCACTCCGTCTTGGTGTCCGGGATGGGCAGGCCGTCGATGTCGGCCCGCAGGGCGAGCATGCTGGGGCCTCCGTCCCACTGCTCGCCCTCCACGCCGATGTCACAGACGAGTCCGGTCCCCACGGCGAGGACGCGCGGCTTGAGGCCGGCCCGCTCCAGCCGCTCCTTGATCGCGGCGGTGGTGCGGAACTCCTGGTTGCCCAGCTCCGGGTGCATGTGCATGTCGCGCCGGAACGCGATGAGCTCCGCCCGCAGAGCGTCGGGCAGCGCACCGGGAAGTACGGCTCCTCCGGGAAGATCGACCTCGGACTCCAGTGACATCAGTGGCTTCACCCTTTGAAGGGTAGGGCGCCGAGGCGGTCGACCGACCCTGGATCAACAAAACTTCAACCCGAAAGGGGAAGAAAATATGACCGCCGGACGCATAGCTATCAAGTGAGATGGGTACACTGGCCAGCCTTTTGGGCCGGGCCGGGCCGCCCACCCCCCGGAGTGTGACTTCGACCATATGCGCGTCACGACTCCGGTATCCATCCATCCTCTCCACGGATACCACGCCGTGCGCGGCGAACACGGGCGTGTTCATCTGCCGGACGCGCGCCCCGCTAGTCTGCGTCCCGTGCGCGCCCCCGAGTTCCTCCAGTCCACACAGGCCTCGTACGACGCCATCGCCGAGGCCTACACCGCCGAGCACCCCGACAGCCTGGCCGGCAGACCGCTGGAGCGGGCGCTGCTGACGGCCTTCGTGGAGCTGGTCCGGGAGCCCGGCGTACCGGGGAATCCGCCGGTCGCGGACGTCGGCAGCGGTCCGGGGTACGTGACGGCGCGGCTGCACGAGGCCGGGCTGCCGGTGTTCGGGGTCGACGCCTCGCCCCGCATGGTGGCCCTGGCCCGCCGGGCCCACCCGGGCTTGCGCTTCCACGTCGGTTCCATGACCGCGCTGGACCTGCCGGACGAGACGCTCGGCGGCGTCGTCGCGCTCTACTCGATCATCCATGTGCCGGACGATCATCTGCCGGCCGCCTTCGCCGAGTTCCGCCGTGTCCTGCTGCCGGGGGCGCCCGTGCTGCTCGGCTTCCAGTCCGGGGACGAGGACGGACACCAGCGGCTGACCGAGCGCTACGGGCAGGAGATCACGCTCGACTACTACTGGCGCACCCCGGACACCGTCGCCGCGCACCTCGCGGAGGCGGGCCTGGAGCTCCATGCCCGCCTCCTGCGCGAGCCCGGCCCCGGGGAGAAGCTGCCGCGCGCGTTCCTGCTGGCCCGCAGACCGGGGCGGGTGCCGCGGGAGGTGTGAGCCGGGTGCGTCACGACGCCGCCGGGCCGACCAGGCCCGCGGAAGGTGGCGTGGCGGTGAAGGGTGCCGGGTCGGTCGAGGCGGACGGGCTGCTCGGGTTCACCGGGTCCGGGGCTGCCGTCGGAGCCGTCGGTGAGAGCCGGTGGACGTCCCGGGCCGTGCCCGTGACGCCGGACAGGAAGCCCTGGGCGCGCGGTGAGGCGTTCTCGGTCAGCCAGGCGGGGTCGATGTCGCAGACGGCGACCCGGACCTCCGTGCCGGACAGGGCGAGCGGGAGGGTGTGGACGACCGTGGACGGGAAGCTGAGGACCGTCCGGCCGATGGGGCCGCGGCGGGCGATCAGTTCGAGGGGGAGTTCGGGGCGGACGATCTCCAGGCCCGTCGCGGCCGCGAGGCGGTGGAGCTTGTCCGTGCTCTCGCGGCGGTGGGCGAAGTAGCGGGTGGCGCCGTGGGCCTTGGCCAGCGTGTGGACGGCCTCCAGGTAGCGGCCGTCGTCCACGACCCCGGTCTCCACCAGGGACGTGCCCACCATGTCCGCGCCCTTGGTGATGCGGGGCGGGCCGAAGCGCGTCCGGGTCCAGGCGAAGGTGTGGGCGCGCACGGTCACGCCCGCCGGGGTCTCCTCCATCGGCATGGCGGAGAAGATCTCGATGTGGCGGCGCTCGCCGGGGGTCAGCCGGCGGCGGGCCGACGCCGACACCGGTGCGAAGATCACGTCCCGGGGGCCGGGGCGGCCGCCCTTGCGGTGCCAGCGCACCAGGCGTTCGCCCCGGGCCAGCTGCCCGACGAACTCCATCGTCGCCGTGCCGTCGTCGACGACGACCAGGTCACGGGCGCGGGTGATGGTCAGCAGCAGCTGGACGTAGCGGGAGAAGGGGTCCCCCAGCACGACCCGGCGTGCCCTGCGGAGCAGGCCGGACAGGCCGCCGATGGTCTGGAAGGGCGCCAGCGGCCCGCCGCGTGCTTCCTCCCAGCGGACCTGGTGCCCCTCGTCGCGGGCCAGGTCGGACATCCGCCGCAGCTGTCCGCGTGTCATCGGGTCGACGGGCGACAGCACCACGAGGGTGAGCCCCACGCCGGGCGCATGCGCGTGCGCCCACTCCAGCACGTTCAGCAGCTGTACCGGGCTCTCGACGAAGGCGAGAGTGTGGGGGCCGGCGTTCCCGGCGCGGGGGCTCATCGACGTACGACCGTCCCGTGGTGAGGGGGGTTGTGGGGGTGGGGGATCAGACGCCTACCGGCTCGCCCGCCGCGTCGGCGATCTCCGCCTCCGCGACCACACCGCTGACGCGGCGCAGCTTCTTCATCGGGCCGAGCTCGGACTCGTAGACCTTCTTGACGCCGTCACCGAGGGAGGCCTCGATGGTGCGGATGTCACGGACGAGGCGCGTCAGGCCCTGCGGCTCCACGGACGCGGCCTGGTCCGAGCCCCACATGGCGCGGTCGAGGGTGATGTGACGCTCGACGAAGGTGGCGCCCAGGGCGACCGCGGCGAGGGTGGTCTGCAGGCCGGTCTCGTGGCCGGAGTAGCCGATCGGGACGTTCGGGTACTCCTGCTGGAGGGTGTTGATGACGCGCAGGTTGAGCTCCTCGGCCTTGGCCGGGTAGGTCGACGTGGCGTGGCACATCAGGATGTTGTCCGAGCCGAGGACCTCGACCGCGTGGCGGATCTGCTTCGGCGTCGACATGCCGGTGGAGAGGATCACGGCGCGGCCGGTGGAGCGCAGGGCGCGCAGCAGCTCGTCGTCCGTGAGGGAGGCGGAGGCGACCTTGTGGGCGGGGACGTCGAACTTCTCCAGGAAGGCGACGGCCTCGGTGTCCCACGGGGAGGCGAACCAGTCGATGTTCTTCGACTTGCAGTAGTCGTCGATGGCGCGGTACTCGGCCTCGCCGAACTCCACGCGGTGGCGGTAGTCGATGTAGGTCATCCGGCCCCAGGGGGTGTCGCGCTCGATGTCCCACTGGTCGCGCGGGGTGCAGATCTCCGGGGTGCGCTTCTGGAACTTCACCGCGTCACAGCCGGCCTCGGCGGCGGCGTCGATCAGCTTGAAGGCGTTCTCGAGCTCGCCGTTGTGGTTGATGCCGATCTCACCGCAGACGTAGACCGGACGGCCCGGGCCGACCTCGCGCGAACCGAAGCGGCGGATACGGGAGTTGGTGCTCATGGCAGAGATGTCCTTACTTGGTGAGGGAATCGAGAGAGGGGCCGAGGATCCAGCTGGCGATCTCTCGGATCGCGCCGTCGCCACCGGGGACGGTGGTGACCGCGCGTGCGGCGCCGCGCACGACGTCGTGGGCGCTCGCGACCGCCACGGGCCAGCCCACGAGGGCGAAGCACGGGAGGTCATTGACGTCGTTGCCGACGTAGAGCACGCGCTCCGGCGCGATGCCCTGCTCCTCGCACCACTGCTTCAGCGCGAGGTCCTTGCGGTCGATGCCGTGCAGCACCGGGAGCTTGAGCTTCCGGGCCCGGGCGGCGACCACAGGGTTCTGTTCCGTGGACAGGATGAGCATCTTCAGGCCGCTCCTGCGGAGGGCCGCGATGCCGAGTCCGTCCCCGCGGTGCACGGAGACGAACTCCCGTCCGTCGGAGTCGACGAGCACCCGGTCGTCGGTCTGGGTGCCGTCGAAGTCGAGGACGACCGCGTCGATGTCGTCGGCGGTCGGGAGGGCGCCGGGGCGCTCCGCGTCGAAGAGCGGGGCGAGGGCCCGGGCCCGGGCGAGGTCGTGCGGGTCGTCGATCTCCAGCACGCGGGCGGGGTCCGTGCGGACCAGCTCGGTGCGGCCGAAGAAGCGGTGCTGGTGCTTGCGGAAGCCGGAGGCCTCCATGGCGTAGGCGGCGCCGGTCTCCAGCAGGTCCTGGGGGCGGTCCTGGCGGCGGGGCCGGAAGGACTTGTCGTGGTTGACGCCGTAGCCGCCGCCGACCGCGTCACCGTGCTCCGCGTCGGAGCCGGCCGCGACGACGTCCTCGGCGGACTCGGCGTCCCGCCAGACGAACCCGTGGAAGGGGGCCACCGTCACCGCCGTGTCGGCGCCGTTCTCGACGATCGCGCCCGCGACCCCGTCGATGTCCTCGCGGACGATGAACGGGCTGGTGCACTGCACGAGCAGGACCACGTCCACGACCGCGCCGTGCAGGGCCTCGTGCGCGTCCACGGCGTGCAGGACGGCGGCCTCGGAGGTGGCGGTGTCGCCGGCGATGGCGGCGGGCCGCAGCACGACCTCGGCGCCGGCCTGGCGGGCGGCGGCCGCGATGGCCTGGTCGTCGGTGGAGACCACGACGTCGGTCACCAGCCGGGCGGCCCGGCACTCGCGCACCGCGCGCGCCACCAGCGGGACACCGCCGACGGGCAGGAGGTTCTTCGCGGGGACGCCCTTGGAGCCGCCGCGGGCGGGGATCACCGCGAGCACGCGGCGCATCGAGGCGCCTTGGCCCGCTTCCGGTCGGGACATGGGGTCTACTCCTTGGGCAGGGGGCTCGGGGCGGCTCACAGCTCGCCCATCCGCCGGATGACGGGCGCCACGCGCTGCACGCCGTGCCGGTAGGCGCCGCGCGCCGCCCGGCGCACGATCTGCCGGACCGGTCCGGGCTCCTTGTCGGCGGCGGGCGCGCCGGGCAGCGGGGTGCCGTCCGGGCCGAGGTGGTGGCGGGCGAGGATCCCGGGCAGATAGCCGGGCGCGGTGACGGGGGTGTAGTACGGGGTCAGCGGGGTCAGACCGCCGGGCCGGTCGAGCAGCTCGGCGATGCGCCCCCGGGCCGCGTCGAAGGCGGAGTCGTAGGTGCCGTCGGCCGCGACGCCCTGCCGGGAGACCCACTCCTCGTCGGGGGTGGGCCGGTGCCCGGCGTCGAGCTGGTCCCAGGAGGCGAGGCAGCCGGAGCCCACGAAGTGGTGGTTGCCCAGGGACTCGCGGATGCCGAGGTCGCTCAGCACGACGGTCGGGATCCGGCGGTGCAGCGACTCCAGGGCGGCTGTGGAACTGACCGTCACGAGCAGGTCGGTCCGGTCCAGGACCTCGCCCATGTTGCCGTACACCAGGCGGAAGTTGGCGGGCGGATCGAGGCGCTGCACCAGCTTCTGGTACGGCAGCTCCTCGATGTGGGTGGTGTGTTCGCCGGGCTTGGAGCGCAGCTTCAGCAGCACCTCGCGCTCGGGGTGCCGGCGGGCGTGCTGCACCAGCCGGTTCAGCAGGTACGTACGGTCCTTGCGGCTGTCCGGGACCGAGGGCTGGGCGGCGAAGACAACCGTGTAGGGCCTGCGCCCTTGCTTCGCAGAGGGGTCGTGTTCGCCTTGGTACGGCGCACCGCCGAGGAACGGCAGGGCCACCTCGGTCACCGCGGAGGCGTCGGCGCCGACCCCTTCGTACACGGCCCGGAAACGGTCCGCGTCCTGGCGGGAGTTGGCGAGGACCAGGTCCGCGCCGTGCCGCAGCAGCAGGCCGTCGGCGAGCTTCTCGTAGACGACACCGACGTAGCCGGTGACGACGACGGGCCGCGAGGTGCGGTTCTCCCAGACGCGTGCCAGGCCGTGGAGCATCGCCTGCACTCCGCCGCCCACGAGGGACAGGACGAGGACGTCGTAGGACTCCTCGGCCATGGCGCGCAGGAACTCGACGGCGGTGACCTCCCGCAGCGAGTCGGCGCGCACGCCCACTTCCGCCAGCTGGCGCGGGGTGGGCGTGGCCCGGCCGCGCAGCAGGAATCCGTCGAGGAGGGGGCCGACTTGCGCGCCCTCGCGCGGTGCGGCTTCCATGGACGGTCCCGGGGCGATGCGGTCCGCTGTCAGCGCACCCCATTTCCATCGGGTGTCGCTGTCCGCGAGGACCGCGATTCGCGGGCGATTCGGTGTACTTACTGGCACGTCGATGACGCTAGGAAGCGAATCCGAGGTATGGCGGAACCGCGACTCAACGAAAAGTTAACAACAGCCCACCGAGAGCCGAACTGGCCTGCTGGAAGGCGGGAAGTACACGGGGTGCACCGTTCTGACACATGGAGTTCACCCGGTGTACCTCCATCGGAAAGTTCAGCTGCCGGGCGGCCTCCTAACGTTTTGCGGGTGCCTAAGCTTTCCGTGATCGTGCCGTTCTACAACGTGCAGCAATATGCCCCGGACACCCTCAGAAGCCTTCGGTTGAATGCCGACCGCGATTTCGAGTTCATCCTGGTCGACGACCATTCGAAGGACGAAACTCCGGCCATTCTCGAACGAGCGGCCGAGGACCTTTCGGATGTCGCCCAGGTGCGGTACATCCGCCACGAGAAGAACGGTGGGCTCGCCACCGCCCGCAACACCGGCCTGGACGCGGCGCAGGGCGAGTACCTGACGTTCCTGGACGGTGACGACTGGCTGGCCCCCGGCTACTTCGCTGAACTGGTGTCCGCGATGGACGGCCTGGGGTGCGACTTCGTGCGCACCGACCATGTGCAGGCCACCGCCCGGGCCCGTTCGGTGAGCAGGGTGCCGATCGGCCGGCGCTGGGAGGTGTTCAGCCCGCGCGAGGCGATCCTGCCCGCCCACCGCTCGACCTCGGTGGACTACGCCTACGCCTGGGCCGGCGCCTACCACCGCCGCCTGGTCGACCGGGGCCTGCTGCACTTCACCGACGGGCTGCGCACGGCCGAGGACCGGCCGTGGATCTGGAAGCTGCACCGCGAGGCGGAGTCGTTCGCCGTGGTGAGCCTGCTGGGCGTGTTCTACCGGCGCGGGGTGGCCTCGTCCCTGACGCAGATCGGCGATGTCCGCCAGCTTGACTTCATCCGGGCCTTCGACCAGGTGATCGAGGAGACGGCCGCGGACCGCGACGCCGACCGGCTGCTGCCCAAGGCGGTGCGGACCTACTGCGCGATCATCGCCCACCATCTCTCCAACGAGGACAGGTTCGAACCGGCCGTGGCCAGGCAGCTGCGGTCGATGAGCGCGGCGGCCATCAAGCGCATGCCGCAGGACGCACTCGGCGACGCACTGGAGGCCATGGACATGGACCGCGCGTCCAAGCTGCGGCGGCTGCGGCGCCGGGTCACCACGACGGGAGCGGCCGCCTGATGCCCGGGACCACTCAGATCTTCTGCGCCTCGACGCTCTACGGCGTCGCCACCCTGGCCGCCGCGATCGACTCCGGCCTCTTCGAGGAGCCGGACCGCCGGGTGCTGCTGGTGTTCAACAACTCCGCGACCCCGGAGACCACTCCGGCCCTCGACGAGATGCCGGGCTTCGCGCCGCTGCGCGAGCACTTCGACGAAGTGCTGTCCTGGAACGAGGCGATCCGCCCCTTCCACCCCGGGGCGTGGACGCCGCGCGCCGACGACGTCCCGCTCTTCGAGCGCTATCTGCGGCTGCTGTGGAACCTCGGCGACGACCGGGTGAGTCTGGTGCTGGAGTCCATCCAGGTGGCGCCCGCGCTGACGGTGGCCCAGCTGTTCACCGACGCCCCCGTCGACGTCTACGCCGACGGCCTGATGAGCTACGGCCCCACCCGCAACAAGCTCGACCCGCTGGTCGGCACGCGCGTGCGGCGGCTGCTGCACCTCGATCTGGTGCCGGGGCTCACGCCGATGCTGCTCACCGAGTTCGGCGTACCGGCGCACCTGGTGCCGACGCCCGCGTTCCTGAAGGTGCTCGGCGAGGTCACCGAGACCGTGTCCGAACTGCCGGACGTGCCCGGCGACTCGGCGCTGCTGCTCGGTCAGTACCTCTCCGCGCTGAACATCCTCTCCCCCGAGGAGGAGGAGGACCTGCACGTGCGGATGATGCGGGGCGCCGTCGCCCGCGGCCACCGCACGGTCGTCTTCAAGCCCCACCCGACCGCACCGGCCCGCTACAGCCGCGCCCTGGAGACCGAGGCCGAGAAGCTCGGTGTGGACCTCACCGTGCTGGACACGCCCGTGCTCGCCGAGGTGCTGTTCGACCGCGCCCGGCCCGCCCTGGTCGTCGGCTGCTTCTCGACCGCCCTGTTCACCGCGTCCGCGTTCTACGACCTGCCGGTCGCCCGCATCGGCACCGAGCTGCTGCTGGAGCGGCTGACGCCGTACCAGAACAGCAACCGGGTGCCGGCCACGCTGGCGGACGCGCTGCTGCCCGGCCTGGAGAACGGAACGGACGGCGACGTCCTGCCGGCCGAGCAGCTGTCCGGCCTCCTCACGGCCCTCGGGTTCACCATGCAGCCGCAGATCCACCCGGACCTGCGCCCGCAGGCCGAGCGGTTCCTCGCCCGGCACCTCGGCCCCCGCACCCGGCGCTATTTCAAGAAGCGCCGTCTCACCGCGCTCGGACTGCCCGGGGGCATTCCGCAGCGGCTGGCGTTCCTGCCGCGCAATTCCACGGCACGCCGGGTGGTCAGGCGGGCCCGGGCCCTGCGCAAGGCGGTGCGCCGCTGAGCCGGTCCCGCCCGGGCCGCCGCCCCCCGGCGACATCCAGATGAACCCACGGGGACCGGCAGGCGAAGCCTGTCGCCGTCGAACGTAATTCCGTCAACTTCCGTCCTAGGGTGACAGGCGCCCGCCCACAGGCGGCTCAGGCAAAGGACATACGAGCCACACAGAGGTTTCCAGCGTGACCGAGACGGTCGTCAGCACCCGAAAGCCCCGGCCCGGCGTCGCCGTGCTGGTCGAACCACCGGGGGCCACGACCGTCCCACGGCGTACAAAGGACTCCGGCGGGCGGCTGCGCGCCCTCGACGGGATGCGGCTGGTGGCCGCGCTGATGGTGGCGCTGTACCACTACGGCGGACGCGACGGTGAGGTCGCCCAGGCCTGGGGCACCTCGCCTCAGGAGCAGTTCCCCACCCTGCACCCGCTGTTCGCCTACGGATGCCTGGGCGTCCAGGTGTTCTTCGTGATCAGCGGTTTCGTGATCTGCATGAGCGGCTGGGGCCGTCCCCTGACGTCGTTCTTCGCCTCCCGCGCCTCCCGGCTGCTGCCCGCCTACTGGGCGGCCGTCCTGCTGGTGACCGCCGTCTTCGCGCTGCCGGTGGTCGCCTACAAGGCCGTGTCGCCGAGCGACGCCCTGGTGAACCTGACGATGCTGCAGATGCCCCTGGGCGTCGACCGGGTGCTCGGGGTGTGCTGGACCCTGTGGGCGGAGGTCCGCTTCTACGCCCTGTTCGCCCTGTGTGTCGTACTGCCCGGGGCGAACCGCCGCCGGGTGATCATGTTCTGCGCGGGCTGGATGCTGGCGGCGGTGATCGCCGAGAACGCGAACATGCCGCTGCTCGACATCGTCCTGATGCCCGAGTACGCGCCCTTCTTCATCGGCGGTGTCGGCCTCTACCTCGTGCACCGCGACCGGCGGGACGTCCACGGGTGGGGCATCGTGGCCGTCAGCTGGCTGATCGGCCAGCACTACGCGGTGCAGGGGCTGTGGCACGCCCCGGACCCAGATGCCTTCTCCTACCGCTCCTCGTTCGGGATCATCGCCGTCGTCACCTTCGGCTTCGTGGCGGTCGCCGCGATCGCGCTGGGCCTGCTGGGCCGGGTGAACTGGCGGTGGCTGACGGTCGCGGGCGCGCTGACGTACCCCTTCTACCTCGTCCACGAGCATCTCGGCTGGGTGGTGATCCACGCCCTGCACCGCGGTCTGGGACTGCCCTCAGGGGTGACCTTCGCGCTGACGGTGGCGTCAATGCTGCTGCTGGCGTGGTTGCTGCACAAGTATGTGGAGAAGCCGCTGACGCCCCGGCTGCGGGCGGCCCTGACGAGGACCCGCTGACCCTGTTCACGGGACGTTCAACCGGCCGTCGATCGGGGCAATGCTCGAAGAGAAGGCTCGCCTCATGACCCAAGCACAAGCGACCGACACGCACCCCGGCGAACTCGCCGACGTCCCCGGCTGGTTCCCGCCGCTGGACCAGATGCTGTTCACCTGGTTCCTCGAGCAGCAGAAGAAGGCCGGCATAAAGGGTGATCTGCTGGAACTCGGCGTCTACATGGGCAAGAGCGCGATCCTCCTCGGCCACCACCTCCAGGACGGCGAGCTGTTCACCGTCTGCGACCTCTTCGAGGGTGACGCCCCGGACGAGGCCAACAAGGCGGAGTCCTCGAAGTCGTACGCCTCGCTCACCCAGCAGGCCTTCGAGCGGAACTACCTCTCCTTCCACGACGCCCTGCCGACGGTGATCACCGGCCCCAGTTCCCTGGTGGACGAGAAGGTGGCCCCGGACACCTGCCGCTTCATCCACATCGACGCCTCGCACCTGTACGAGCACGTGTACGGCGACATCGGCGCGGCCCACGACATCCTGCTGCCCGAGGGGGTGGTGGTCCTCGACGACTTCCGCTCCGAGCACACCCCGGGTGTCTCGGTCGCCGCCTGGGAGGCCGTCCTCAACCGCGGTCTGCGCCCGATCTGCCTCAGCACGCAGAAGATGTACGCCACCTGGGGCGACCCCGAGCCGCTCCAGGAGGAACTGCTGGAGATGCTGGGGCAGCGCTCGGACGTCGGGGTGAGCGTGCAGGAGGCGGCCGGGCACCGGCTGATCCGGACCCGCTCCCGGGGCATGAAGCCGCCGGCCTTCCCGCCCTCACGGCACTACGTGGAGCCGGCGCCCGCACCGGCGGCCGCCCCCGCGGTCGCCGAGACGCGGGCGGCAGGTCCGGCCCGTCCCGCCCCGTCCCGGGCCCGACGGCTCGCCAAGGACCTGCTGCCGCCCGTGGTCACCCGGGCCGTACGGCGGGCCCGCGCGAAACGGTCCTGACCCGCCGGACCGCTTCATGAGACCCCGTAGCGCGCCCCGATCCCCCCGATCACGAGGGCGAGTCCCTCCTCGAAGTGCCGGTCGTAGTCCTCGAAGATCTCCGCGCCCGCCTGGGCCGACAAGGGAAAGTCGGCCATCAGGCGGGCGCGTTCGTCCATGTCGTAGCCCTCGCGGCGCTCGCCCGGCAGCGGCTGGACGCCCTGCTCCTCGGTGACGAAGCCCAGCGTGTACAGGTAGGCCGTGGTGAGCGCGCGGGCCGCCTGGGCGAGGGTGAACCCGGCGGCCGTGAACAGGCGCAGGTTGTCCTCCATCGGCCCGGCGTGCTCGATGCCGGTGAAGCGTGAGCCGCTGAACACCTTCGCTCCGTCCCGGTAGCGAAGCAGGGCCGCCCGCAGGCCCCGGTTGGACTTCAACAGCCGGTCCTGCCAGCTGTCGCCCGGGTCGAGCGCGGTCCCGGCGACCATCCGGCGGAACATCTCGGTCGCCATCTCGTCCAGCAGCGCCTGCTTGTCCTTGAAGTGCCAGTAGAGGGCGGGCGCCTTCACGTCCAGTTCCCGGGCGATGGCGCGCAGGCTCAGACCGTCCAGGCCCACCTCGTTCAGCAGCCGCAGCGCGGTGTCCGCGACCCGGCGGCGGTCCAGGGGCTCGCGTCGTTCCGTACTCACGCTTGACAACTTAACACCGTTAAGGCGACTCTCGTGAAGCGGAGCCACTTAACAACGTTAAGGAGGGTGGTCCGATGAAGGTGATCAGGGACACGGACGTGCTGGTGGTGGGCGCGGGACCCACGGGTCTGGCACTCGGGATCGACCTCGCCCGGCAGGGCGTGGCCGCGCTGGTCGTGGAGCGGGCGGAGACGCTGTTCCCCGGCTCGCGCGGCAAGGGGATCCAGCCGCGCACGATGGAGGTCTTCGACGACCTGGGCGTACTCGGCGCGATCCGGGCAGCGGGCGGCACCTACCCGGTGGGGATGATCTGGCAGGACGGCGGGCGAGTGGCTGAGCACCGGATGTTCGACGCCGCCGAGCCGAGCGAGGCCGCACCCTACAACGAGCCGTGGATGGTGCCGCAGTGGCGCACACAGCAGATCCTGCGGGCGCGGCTGGAGGAGCTGGGCGGCGAGGTGGCGTTCGGCCGGGAGCTCGTCGGTCTGACACAGGACGAGGAGGGGGTGCGCGCGGAGATCGCCTCGGGCGGGGCCGTGACCGCCCGGTACGCCGTGGCGGCGGACGGCGGCCGCTCGACCGTGCGCGGGCTGCTCGGCATCGGTATGACGGGCGAGACCGTCGACCCGCACCCGACGCTGGTGGCGGACGTCCGGATCAGCGACCTGGACCGGGACAACTGGCACGTCTTCCCGCCCGGTGAGGGGGACGGCTTCCTCGCGATCTGCCCGCTGGCCGGCACCGAGGACTTCCAGCTGGTGGCGCAGTTCCCGGAGGGGACGGCCCCGGACCTCTCCCTGGCGGGCATCCGGAAGGTCGTCGCCGCCCGCTCACACCTCGCGCCGGAGTCCGTGACGGAGCTGCGCTGGGCTTCGGACTTCCGGCCCCGGGCGGCCCTCGCGGACCGCTTCCGCTCCGGGCGGGTCTTCCTCGCCGGCGACGCGGCGCACGTCCACTCCCCCGCCGGTGGCCAGGGCCTCAACACCAGCGTCCAGGACGCCTACAACCTGGGCTGGAAGCTGCGCGCGGTGCTGCGCGACGGCGCGGACGCGGCGCTGCTCGACTCCTACGAGGAGGAGCGGCGGCCCGTCGCCGCAGAGGTGCTCGGGTTGTCCACCCGGGTGCACCGCGGCGAGACCCGGCGCGGCGGGGCCACCCGCCAGCTCGGGCTCGGCTACCGGGAATCGCCGCTCACCCGCGAGACCCGCACCGGCCCGGGCGCGGTGCGGGCGGGCGACCGCGCACCCGACGGCACGGTGGCGGGCGTCCGGCTCTTCGACGCGTTCCGCGGTCCGCACTGGACACTGCTGGCCCTGGGGGACGCCCAGGCACCGGACCTCGGCGCGCGGATCCCGGTCGTACGGGGCCCCGCCCCCGGCGCGTACGGGCCCGGTCTGTACCTCGTCCGCCCCGACGGCTACGTCGGCTGGGCCGGGGACACGGCGGCCGGTCTCCCGGAGTACCTGGCCCGCTTCGGCCGGGGCTAGGCCGGGTCGCGCTAGGAACTCGCCAGCGACAGCTTCACCGCGAACCCCAGGAACAGCGCGCCCGCCGCCGAGGTCGCCCCGGCCGACAGCCGCCGGCGGCGGCGGAAGGCCGCGGCCAGCCTGGTGCCGCCGAATATCAGCGCGCTGAGGTAGAGCACACTGGCGAACTGGGCGAGGGCGCCGAGGACGACGAAGGACAGGGCCGGGTAGGCGTACCCCGGATCCACGAACTGCACGAAGAAGGCGACGAAGAAGAGGATCGCCTTGGGGTTGAACAGGCTGACGACGAAGGCACGGCGGAAGGGCCGCTCCTCGGCGGGCGCGGTCGCCTCGCCCTCGGCGGTCCGCTCAGCGCGCGTGCGCCACATGCCCCACGCGGCCCGCAGCATGCCGATGGCCAGCCAGGTCAGATATCCGGCCCCCGCGTACTTGACGACGGCGAACAGCACGGCGTTCGCCTGGAGCAGCGAGGCGACCCCGGCCGCGGACAGCGTCATCAACACCGCGTCTCCGCACCAGACTCCGGCGGAGGCGGTGTACCCGGCGCGCACACCGCGGCGGGCGGCCACGGACAGCACGTACAGCGAGTTGGGGCCGGGCAGCAGAATGATCAGGACGAGGCCCGCCAGGTAGGTGGGCAGATCGATGACACCGAACATGCGAATGAGTGTCGCACGCGGGTCCGACACCCCGCCCCGGCCGTCGCTCAGAAGGCGTCGGACGGGACGTGCGCCCCCCACACCTCGCGCAGCGCGTTGCAGACCTCGCCGACGGTGGCCCTGGCTCGGAGCGCTTCCTTCATGGGGTAGAGGACGTTGTCGTCGCCCTGGGCGGCCTTGCGCAGCGCCGCAAGGGCGGTGTCGACGGTCGGCTGGTCGCGTTCGGCGCGGAGGGTGGCCAGGCGTTCGGCTTGGCGGGCTTCGATGGCGGGGTCGACACGCAGCGGCTCGTAGGGCTCCTCCTCGTCGAGCCGGAAGCGGTTGACCCCGACCACGACCCGCTCGCCGGAGTCGGTCTCCTGGGCGATGCGGTAGGCGTTGCGCTCGATCTCGTCCTTCTGGAAGCCGCGTTCGATGGCCTCGACCGCGCCGCCCATCTCCTCGACCCTGTCCATCAGCTCCACGGCCGCCGCTTCGACGTCATCGGTGAGCTTCTCGATGGCGTAGGACCCGGCGAACGGGTCGACGGTGGCGGTCACGTCGGTCTCGTGGGCGAGGACCTGCTGGGTGCGCAGGGCGAGGCGGGCGGACGTGGCGGTGGGCAGGGCGATGGCCTCGTCGAAGGAGTTGGTGTGCAGCGACTGCGTGCCGCCCAGTACCGCCGCCAGGCCCTGGACCGCGACCCGGACCAGGTTCACCTCGGGCTGCTGGGCGGTCAGCTGCACCCCGGCGGTCTGGGTGTGGAAGCGCAGCATCAGCGACTTGGGATTCGTCGCGCCGAACTCCTCGCGCATCACCCGCGCCCAGATCCGCCGCGCGGCACGGAACTTGGCGACCTCTTCGAGCAGGGTGGTGCGGGCCACGAAGAAGAACGACAGGCGGGGCGCGAAGTCGTCGACGTCCATGCCCGCGGCGACGGCGGTGCGCACGTACTCGATGCCGTCGGCCAGGGTGAAGGCGATCTCCTGCGCGGGCGAGGCCCCCGCCTCGGCCATGTGGTAGCCGGAGATGGAGATGGTGTTCCACCTCGGCATCTCAGCCCGGCAGTACTGGAAGATGTCCGCGATCAGCCGCAGCGACGGCTTGGGCGGGAAGATGTAGGTGCCCCGGGCGATGTACTCCTTCAGCACGTCGTTCTGGATCGTGCCGGTCAGCCGGTCCGCGGCGACGCCCTGCTCCTCGGCGACCAGCTGGTACAGCAGCAGCAACAGTGCGGCCGGGGCGTTGATCGTCATCGACGTCGAGACCTTCTCCAGCGGGATCCCGTCGAACAGCACCCGCATGTCCTCGATCGAATCGATCGCCACCCCCACCTTGCCGACCTCGCCGTGCGCGATCGGCGCATCCGAGTCGTGGCCCATCTGGGTGGGCAGGTCGAAGGCGACCGACAGGCCCGTCGTGCCATGGGCGATCAGCTGCCGGTAGCGGGCGTTGGACTCCGTCGCCGTGCCGAAACCCGCGTACTGGCGCATCGTCCAGGGGCGGCCCGTGTACATCGACGGATACACGCCACGGGTGTACGGATACGCCCCCGGCGCCCCCAGCTTCTCCGCCGGATCCCAGCCCTCGAGGGCCTGCGGCCCGTAGACCGGCTCGATGGGCAGTCCGGACTCCGACTCACGCGCCATGGTGGTGTGCCTCCCGCAGAGCAGTGACCTCGCTCACCCACCATGCCCCCTGGTTCGCGAGCGGTCACGTCCGGGGAACATCTCAGGTGACATCCGGGCACACCGGTGAGACGAGCGGGGGGCCGTGTGCGTACCACGGGCATGGGAAGAGCGTTCGTAGCCGGGCTCGCCGTGCTGGCCGCGCTGACCGGCTGCACGGTGCAGACGCCCGACGGCGAGGGGAAGCGCCGCTCGCCCGTGCACATCGAGCTGCCCGGCGACACCCCGGCCCCGGACCGTACGCCCGCCGGGGGCGGCGAAGCGCCGAGCGCCGGGCCCGCGCCGGACGACGACAAGCCCGCCGCTCCCGCTCCGGCCCGCGTGCTGTGGTCCCGCGGCGACACCGGCCGGGACGTCCGGGAGCTCCAGGCCCGGCTGCGGCAGGTCGCCTGGCTGTTCGAGGGGCCGACCGGGACGTACGGCGAACAGACGGAGCGGGCGGTCAGCGGCTTCCAGGGCAAGCGCGGGCTGCCGCGCACCGGGAAGACCGACGCCGTCACCTGGCAGCGGCTGGTGCGCATGACGCGCGAGCCGGGCCGGTGGGACCTCTATCTGATGGGCGGGCAGCGGGCCGACCCGCCGGACGCGCGCTGCCGGACCGGCCGGGTGCTGTGCATCGACAAGACCAGCAGGACACTGCGCTGGATGATCGACGGGCGGACCGTGTCGACGATGGCGGTCCGCTTCGGCTCGCAGGGCACTCCGACCCGGGAGGGCGTCTTCTCCGTCTACTGGAAGTCCCGCGACCACGTCTCGACGCTCTACGACTCGCCCATGCCCTACGCGATGTTCTTCAGCGGCGGCCAGGCCGTGCACTTCTCGGCGGACTTCGCCGCCCGGGGCTACGCGGGCGGCTCGCACGGCTGCGTCAACGTCCGGGACGAGGCGGCGATCGCGGAGCTCTACGCCCAGGTCCGCAACGGCGACAGGGTCGTCGTGTCCTGGTGACGGCGGGGCGAGGAGTTAGGGGCGCGGGCGGGACCGGGGGAACGTGTCCCGCCCGCGCTCAGGTGCACGAGCCGTAGGTACGGGGGGAACCCCGGCTCTGTGCGACGGCCGATGACCAGTCGGCTCACTCATTACTGCGCCGGGGCGGCCGAAAACGTCACACCGTTGGCCGAGAGATTTTCAGGGAGTGCGAAACCGCAGGTCGCAGCGGTGCGAGAGAGATCCGGGAGCCGCCGCGGTCCGCGTCGTCATCGTCGTCCTTCTTACCGGACCGCTCCTCGGACCCCTTCTCGGCCTTCCGGTCGGCCTTGTCCTGCTTGCGGTCCTGGCCGCCGTCCTGCTTGCGGTCCTGGCCGCCGTCCTGCTTGCGGTCCTGGCCGCCGTCCTGCTTGGGGTCCTGGTCGCGGTCCCGGCCGGTGCCCGTGCCCTGGTGCCGGCCCTTGTCCGCGTGGTCGTCGCTCCCACGCCCACCCGGGCGGGGGCCGGCCGAGGACAGGACGCCCTTGCAGTACTTCCACACCCGCAGGCCGTTCGCCGCCTCCCGCAGGGCACGCCTGCGGTCGGGATCCAGCCGCTTGCCGTCGCGGAGGTCGCGGCAGGCGGCGGTGATCTCCCCGCGGTCGTCGCCGGAGCCGTCCTCCCGGCCGTCCTGCTTCGGGTCCGCGTCGTCGCGGTCGTCGTCCCGGCCCTGGGCTCCTGCCCCGCCCGTCGACGAGCCGCCCGGGGCGTCGTCGGGGGTGGAGCCGCCCTGTGCGGCCTCGCTCGGCGAGGGCGACACCAGCGGGCGTTCGGGGTGGGGGACGGAGGCCGAGACGGAGGCGCCGGGGTGGGGCTCGTCACCGCCGAACGGTGCCCTCAGGGCTCCGGTTCCGGCCGCGAGAGCCACCCCGCCGACCATGCCGACCGCCAGCACGGCGGCCAGGGCCAGGCGCGCGGGACGTGCCCAGCGGGGCGGCCGGGCGGTGCCGGCGCCGCCGTCGCCGGGGGCTCCGATCCGGACCAGACCCGCGTCGGGGACGCCCGCCGCGTCGCTGCCGCCGGTGGCCGCCAAGGCCGCGGCCACGTCGTCGCGTTCCGCTCGGGCCTTGCGGAAAGCGGCCATCGCGGCGGCTTCGCCGGGGAGTTCATCGCTGGTCAGCGGGGGTGTGGCGGACAGTGCGCCGAGGGTCCTGGCGAGCTGTTCGGCCTGGTCCCGGACGGCGCCTTCGACAGCTCCGGGTGGCTCTCCGCTCAGCAAACGCTCCGCCGTTTCGCGGTCCAGCCACCTGTACTGCTCGTCGGCCATCACACATCCTTCTGCGTCCGCGCAACGCTGTGCGTCACACCTGCGGACGTCACGGCACCGCCACGCGGTTCTCGCTGGGGCGGCAGGGCATCGAGCACCCCGGCCGATTCCGGATCGGCCTGCGGGTCGTCGCCGAGCAGTTCGGCGAGCCGCTTCAGACCCCGGTGCGCCGCCGTGCGGACCGCGCCCGGGCGCTTGCCGAGCGTCTCGGCGGCGGTCTTCGCGTCGAGCCCCACCACCACACGCAGCACGACCGCTTCGGCCTGGTCCTGCGGCAGCCGGGAGATCAGGGAGAACGCACCATCGGTGGCGAGCGCCTCGATGGCCTCGCCGGCGGTGTCCGACTCGGCGGCACGACCGGTCAGCTCGGTCTCGTCACCGCCGATCGCGGGCCGGCGCCCGCGCATGCGGATGTGGTCCAGCGCGCGGTTGCGGGCGATCCGGGCGGCCCAGCCGCGGAACCGGTCCGCGTCGCCGGTGAACCGCTCCAGATCGCGGGCTATCTGAAGCCACGCCTCGGACGTCACGTCCTCGGCGTCGAGGTCGCCGACCAGCGTCCGTACGTACCCGAGCAGCCGCGGATGCACCGTGCGGTACACAGTCCGGAACGCGTCCTCGTCTCCGTCCTGTGCGGCGCGCACCGCGGCGGTCAGCTCCGCGTCGTCCCCCAGCACCGCACCCCTTATACGCCTAAACCGGCGCCGCTTTCGCGGACCGGGTTCTCGCCGTCGTGGTTCCTCAATTGATGGTTGCGGTATCAAGACCGCAGGTGGTAGCGGTGGTCGTACCGCCTTCGCGTTGGCGCGAATGGCACGTTACGACCTGAAACCATGCGCCGTCCATGTCCGTCCGGGATGCAACTAAGCCGTGATGCGGCGGGGTGTGACAGAAAACGCACCCTGCGCGCTGTAGGTAGTACGGGCCGCCGCGCGGCCCGTGCCGCGCGACGGCCGGGGCCTCTCCTGTGGGGGGTGGCGGCCTCGGCCGTTGCCAAGGCGGGCCTGTGCGGGCTCGCGCGGCGGGCAGGCCGTGACGGCCGATGCTCGCGGAATCCCTTACTGGTGACGGCCGTTGGGCTGGGAGCGCTTGCTCCGGCTCTTGTCCGAGCCGTTGTCCCCGCTGTTGCCGGAGCCGTCGCCCGCTCCGTTGTTCTCGGCCGGTGCGCCGTCGTCCTTCGCGGAACCGCCGTTCCCGGAACCCCCGCTCCGGCTCTTCGGCGCGTCCAGCTGTTCGGCGCAGTACGCCGTGACGTTCCTCTCACCGCCCGCGGCGGCCACCAGACGCTGCCAGGACGTCGCCTCCATGGCCTTGCCGCGCCGGCCGACCCGCTCGTAGGCGCGGCAGTGGGCCTCGGTGTCCTGGGCGGTGGCCGGCCGGTCCGGGGAGGGGCCGGTGCCGGGGGTGGGGCTGTGGCCGTCGCGGGACGGCTGCTCCGACGGGTCGCGCGGGGCACTGCTCGGGGCGGGCCGCTGCTCGGGGGTGTCCTTCGTGCCGTCCTCCGGCGATCCCGCCACGCCGATCGCCGCCACGGCGACACCGCCCAGCGTGAGACTGGCGAGCAGCACGGAGAGCGTCGTCTTCAGGGACCGGCCCGGGTGCCGCCGTTCCCCGGCGCGCCAGTCGTCCCGGCGGCGGGTGCGGGTGCGCAGCGCGCGGGTGCGCAGGGCCCCGGCGTCCCGGGCGGCCCGGAAGGCGGCCAGGGCCCGCTGTTCGGCCTCGGCGTCGACACCGTCCCGGATGAGGGAGGCGACGATCAGCGCCTCGACGTCGGCATCGAGGAGGGCGTGCCGGGAACCACGGCCGGACAGCCCGCCGTCGTTCTGCCGTTCACCCATGTCCGTTTCCGTCCCTGCTCGATCCGATCGATCCGTCTGCCCCGGCGGCGCCCGCCGGCCCACCGGGCCCCAGTACGTCCCGCCGGTCCGCCCTGTTCAGGACACCGACTCCGTGCGACCCGACCGGGCCGCACGCGAAACCGCCGGTTCCGCTACGTCGACTCACCCAGCGTCCGGGGAGCCTCATCCGTCACACTCTCCGCGCCCAACTGCCCGGCGAGGCGTTTCAGGCCCCGGTAGGCGGCCGTGCGCACCGAGCCCGGCCGTTTGCCCAGAACCCGCGCCGCGGCCGGGCCGTCGAGGCCGACCACGACACGCAGCAGCACGGCCTCGGCCTGATCGCGCGGCAGCCCCCGGACCAGCTCCAGGGCGTGCTCGGTGGAGATGGCCTCCAGCGCCTGGTCGTGCGTGCTCTGCGGTCCCGGCAGTTCCAGGACGTCCTGCTCCAGCGCGGACGACCGGGGCCGTACCCGCTGCCGGCGCAGGTGGTCCAGCGCCCGGTGCCGGGCGATGGTCGCCGTCCAGCCGCGGAAGCCGGCCCCGTCGCCCCGGAACCGCCCGAGGTCCCGGGCGATCTCCAGCCAGGCGTCGGACGCCACGTCCTCCGCGTCGTCCCCCACCAGGCCGCGCAGGTAGCCGAGCAGCCCGGGCTGCACGAGACGGTAGGCGACCGCGAAGGCCGCCTCGTCGCCCTGCTGGGCCCGCGCGACGGCCGCGCCCAGTTCCCCGTCGTACGCCTGCCCGCGCCGGGGTTCCGTTCCCTGACCCAAGTACCGTCCTCGTCCGTGCCGAGTGCGCGCCCTCCCACGGTCATCAGCGCCGGTCCGCGCGGAAGTGTCACAGCGCGTCAGGCGCGGGGCATCCGCGACCGTTCGGGTCAACCCGGCCCGCCGTCCTCGGGAGCCCGGCCCCGCGGAGGTTTCGGCCAAGTGAAGTACCGGGGACCTCTGCTCGCGATGCCACCGCCCACGAAAGGCGAGCGCCGTATGACATCCCCTCTCCTGCGCACCGCCGTCGCCACCGCCCTGGCCCTCGGCGCACTCGGACTGACCCAGCCCGCCCGGGCCACCCCCTCGGACGGTGTGCACACCGTCCGGGTACCGGACGGTGACCCCCACGACCGGTCCCTCGCCCCGCGCACCACCGAGCCGTTCAGCCTGATCGGCGTCACCTGGGACGACCCGGACGCGGCCCTGGACGGCACCGTCCAGGTGCGCACCCGCTCCCGGGTGAGCGGCGCGTGGAGCGCATGGCGCCCCCTGGAGGCCGACAGCCGTACGCCCGAGACCGGCCCCGACCGTGACCGGGCCGGGGTGCGGGGCAGCACCCAGCCGCTGTGGACCGGGCCCTCGGACGGTGTCCAGGTGCGGGTGGCGGGCTCGCGTCTGCCGGAAGGGCTGCGCGTCGAACTGGTCGACCCCGAGGGCGGGTCGGACTCCGTGCACACCGCGGTCGTCGAGCCGGGCGTCGTCCCGCCGGCCGCCGGGCCGCAGGCGGCCGAGCGTCCCGCCATGACCTCGCGCTCCGCCTGGGGGGCGGACGAGTCCCTGGTGAAGGACCCGCCCACCTACACCGGCAACACCAAGGCGGTGTTCGTCCACCACACGGCGGGCACCAACGACTACACCTGCTCCCAGTCGGCGTCGATCGTGCGCGGCGTGTTCCTCTACCACGTGCAGAGCAACGGCTGGAACGACATCGGCTACCACTTCCTCGTCGACAAGTGCGGCACCGTCTTCGAGGGCCGTGCGGGTGGCGTCGACAAGCCCGTCCTCGGCGCGCACACCTACGGCTTCAACACCGCCACCAGCAGCGTCTCGGTGCTCGGCGACTACTCGACGGCGGCCACGAACGCCGCGGTGCGCGCGTCGGTCGCGAAGGTCGCCGCGTGGAAGCTCGGCCTCTACGGCATCGACCCGACCGGGACGACCGTGCTGACCTCCGGTGCCGACAACGGCAAGTACGAGCTGGGTCAGAAGGTGATGTTCCACCGCATCTCCGGCCACCGCGACGGCTACCCCACCGAGTGCCCCGGGCAGCACCTCTACGACGACCTGCCCGAGATCCGCACCCTGGCCGCGAACGCCGGCAAGCAGGCCGAGCCCGCCGCGGAGCCGCCGGGGCTCCTGGACGAGGACGGGACCGAGGACGGGACCGAGGACTTCGCCGAGGGCGTGCTCGGGCGCTGACGCTACCGCCGGGACCCGGTGCCCACCGCGTCCCGGCACAGCAGCCGCAGCGATCCGTGGCCGGCGTAGCAGCGGCGGGCCTCCTCGATGGGGTCCCACAGACGCCCGTCGGGGGTGCGGATCCAGTGGTCGCCGCCGGTCGCCCACCACTCGGCGCCGGACTGACGCACCATCACCTCACCGGCATACGCGCCGAAGCCCCGCAGGACCTCCCGGACGGCGGCGTCGGGCGCTCCCTCCCGCCGTATCCCCTCGATCATCCGGTCGACGCTCCACAGGCTCTGCGCCGAGTAGTCGAGGTACAGCCGTGCTCCCTCGCGCATCGTCGCCACTGTGTCCGCCGCCCACCGCAGCGGCTTCGCAGCCGCCGATGGCCTGGTCTCCGCTTGAGTCGTCACACCCGACAAAGCGCTGCGGCGAAGCGTTTCGTCACCCTGAATCGGCGGCTTCCCCGAAGCAGCGCAAGACCGACCCACCTCACCCAAGGGACAGTCACAGGACTCTTCCAGGAAGGGGGTTTAGGCCGGTCGGGGCGTCTGGAGCCCGTTTTCTCAGCTCTGTTGCCGACTCCGGCGGGACACCACCGCGCGCAGCACCCGGCGCCCCTCGACCGACAGCTCCAGCGCCCGGCGCAACCCGGCCGGGCCGTGCCCGGCGAGGACCTCCAGGACGGTGATCTGGCGGCGCAGTTCGGCGGCGACGAGGGGCGACATGCCGTCGGTGCGGCCCTCGCGGCGGGAGTCGACGGAGGAGGCCGCGTCCTCGGCGGTGTCCAGAAGCCGATGGATCTGGAGGGAGGCGACGGAGCAGGCGTCGGCCCACACCCGCACTTCCGCGGCGGACCGCTCGGCGGGAGCGGCCTCGAGCATCCGGTGGGCGAGCGCGGCCGCCTCGTCCCCGGCACCGGCCGCGTCCAGCTTGCCGCGCACCTGCTCCAGCCGCTCGCCCCACTCGGCGGCACCCGCGCCGTCGCTGAGACTCGCCCACACCGGCCGCAGGATCTCGTCGTCGCCGCCCAGCAGGGGCACGCACCGATCCAAACAAGCCAGTCCGCTCGCGGCCAGCCCACGCTCGTCGGCCTGTGCGATCAACTCCACCAGGCTCATCCACGTCTCCCTCCGCGGGCCTTCTCCGGGGCCCGATCAGGCCGCTACCGGCCTTCACCCCTCACGGAACCCGCACTTCCCCTTACTGCGTGCAACGGCCCCGGAGTGTCACAGGGGCACCACACCCAGTCTGTCGAGGAAGCGGAACAAGAGGTTTTCGGCCAGGGGATCAGGGTCTGACGTCAGTACGTCCACGAGGGCGTCGGCGTTCACCTCGCGCCCGGCCTCGGCGGCCCAGCGCACGGCACGCTCGGCGGCGTCGCCGGGTTCCAGGAAGTAGTCCTCCAGGGTGAGACCTTCCCGGCCCGCCCCCACGTACCCGGCCATGGCCGAGCGCGCGAGGCAGGTCGTCCACGCCCCGCTCTCCGGGGCCGCGGCCTCCACCACCACGCACTCGCTGTTCATCACGTACCCGAAGAGCGCGGGCGCCCCGGTCTCCCGGGCGAGGGCGTTCATGTTCCCGACGTCGCCGTCGCTGCTCGGGTACTCCCACACCTGCCACCCGCCCGGCGCCAAGGCGCGCTGCGTCAGGCCGTCCCCGGCCCCCGCCAGCGCGTCCAGTTCCTCCAGCGGCCGTTCCCCGCGGCCCACGACGAAGTATCCCCAGTAGCCCATGTCCCGGTTCCCCCCGGCATATTCGGTGCTTCTCGCCAGAAGACCACCACAGCCGTACGGGAGTTCGCAGCCGTATGCGCCAATTCGTGCGGGTCAGCCGAGCCTGTCCGCCAGCGCCCGGAACTGCGCCCAGGTCAGCTCGGGCGCGCCCGGGTCCCACAGCTTCTGGACCGTCGCCCGCAGCGGCATCCGGATCCCGGCCGCGACCTGGCCCTGCGTCTGGGAGTTCGCCAGGTCGCACCAGACGGCGAAGCTCCCGCCGAGGATCTGGTCGTCGTAGCGCGCCGGCACCGCCGCCGTGCCGCGCAGCACCCGCGGCGTCCACTGCTCGTAGATCCGCTGCCCCGTCGGGTAGACGAAGGTCTGCGGCTCGCCGAGCACGTAGTACAGGAACTCGTCGTTGTAGTTGATCACCTTGCGGCCGGCCTGGAGGTACTCCAGGGGCTCCCGGGCGCCGATCTCCTTGCCGGTCCAGTAGGCGACCTGGATGTCCTTGGCGGGCTCGACGGAGGTGCCGCGGAAGAAGCCGTCGTTCCACGCGCGCGGGGTGCGCCCGTGCTCGCGGACGGTGTCGGCCCGGTCGTTGAGCCATCCGGTGGTGAGGTCGGCGACCGTGGCGCCGGAGCCGTACTTCTCCTGCGCGGCCGCGGCCAGCTGCGGGAACGACGCCTCCGGGTCGGAGCGCACCAGCGCCTGGTACTCGTCGGCCCCGAGGTGCCAGGGCTTGCCGGGGAAGAGGTCCGCGTACTCGTTCAGCAGCTCGTCGACGATCTCGGCGCTCTCGGGCTTGGAGATGTCGATGGCGCCCTGTACGGGCGACCCCTGCGCGGTGCGCAGCTGGAGGTCGGGGTGGGCGCGCAGGACCGCGCCCAGGTGCCCGGGTGAGTCGATCTCGGGCACGACGGTGATGTGCCGGCTCTCGGCGAGGTCGATGATCTTCCGTACCTGCGCCTTGGTCAGATGCGGCTGGGACACGATGTCCGGCTGCGTGTCGGACTCGATCCGGAACCCCTGGTCGTCGGAGAAGTGCAGCCCCAGCTGGTTGAACTTCAGGTCGCCCAGCTCCCGGACCCGGTCCTCGATCCAGTCGGCCGTGAAGTACTTGCGGGCGATGTCCAGCATGAACCCGCGCTGCGCCTTGGCCGGTGCGTCCTTCACGACGCCCTCGGGCGCCGTGCCGCCGTCGTGGGTCTCCTGCTTGAGTGTGCGGGTGCCGTAGAAGACGCCCGCGTCGGTGGGCCCGTCGATCTCCACCCGCCCGTCGCGCACGGTCATCGTGTACGACTCCGGGTTCGCGCCCTTGTCGTCGTTCAGCGCCAGCCGCAGGTCCCCGGCCTTCTTGTCGCCCTTCTCGCCCGCGTACGCCATCCCCAGCTCGCCGGCGACCAGCCGTCCCTCGTCGGCCAGCGCCGGGTCGTCCACGACCACCCGGTTGCCCTTCTCGGGCTTCCAGCCCGGGCCGCGGGCCGGCTCGTGGTCCCGTACGGCGGGGATGGTGCGGGGCGTCTCGGACAGGGGGTAGGAG
>NZ_JAIGQA010000011.1:0-79726 GCF_019733245.1 Streptomyces sp. WAC04114 | reverse complement strand
GGCCGGGACTGCCGGACCGCCGGGGCGGGTCGGGGCCGGGACTGCCGGACCGCCGGGGCGGGTTGCGTCTCACGCAACGCCCCGCGCCGTTGTTGCACGCGGAGGCCGGGAAACGTCAGGGTGGCTGTCACGACGGGGACGAGTGACGATCTGAGGGGCGACATGGACAGTGGTGGCTGGAGCAGGCGCCGATTCGTCGGTGCGCTGGCGGGCGGGACCGCCGCGGCGGCGCTGCCGTCCTGTGACAACGCACCCGCGCCCGCGACGACTCCGACCACCGCCCCGGAGCCGACGACGTCACGCGAGGCCCGCCGCCCCTCCGGGCCCCGCCCGCTCTACCTCGGCACCTACACCTCCGTCGAGGGCGGCGGCGAGGGCATCGGCCTGGCCACGTACGACACGGCGACGGGCCGGATCACCGGTGTCGGCACGATCCCCGGCGTCGGCGACCCGTCGTACCTCGCGGTCCACCCGGACCGGGGCACGCTGTACGCGGTGGACGAGCGCGACGACGGCGCGGTGACAGCCGTCCGGCTGTCCGACCGGAAGGTGCTGGGCAGCCGGAGCACCGGCGGGGCGGCGCCCTGCCATCTTTCGGTGCATCCGGGCGGGCGCTGGCTGCTCAGCGCGAACTACGGCTCGGGCAGTGTGGCCGTGCACCCCATCGACGCCTCGGGCGCTCTCGGCGAGCGCACCGACCTCGTCCGGCACACCAGCCCGCCGCCCGGCCCCGGCCAGGAAGGCCCGCACGCCCACCAGTTCCTCACGAGCCCGGACGGGGGCCATGTCCTCGCCGTCGATCTGGGCACGGACACCGTCTACACCTACCGGCTGGACGAGAAGACGGGCACGCTCACCGAGGTCGCACAGGCGCACACCCGGCCGGGCGCCGGACCGCGTCACCTCACGTTCCACCCGGACGGCCGGTACGCCTACCTGGCCAACGAGGCCGACAACACCGTCGCGGTCTGCTCGTACGACAAGGGCTCCGGCCGGGTGACCGTCGGCGAGGCGCAGTCCACGGGCACCGGGTCGGGCACGAACTATCCGGCGCAGATCCTGGTGACCGCCGACGGCCGTCACGCCTATCTCGCCAACCGCGGCCACAACAGCCTCACCCGCTACGCCGTCGAGGCGGACGGCGCCCGGCTCCGGCTGCTCGGCACGGTGCCGGTGGGCGGGGATTTCCCCCGGCAGATCGCCTTCTCGCCGGAGGGCACGCTGCTGTTCGCGGCGAACCAGAAGTCCTCCACGGTCACCGTCTTCCATGTGGACGGGGCGAACGGCGCACTGCGGCGCGCAGGGGAATCGTTCCCCTCACCCGTCGTCGTCTGTGCGCTGCCGCTGTAGGGCCCGCGGGCAGGACGCGGCGGTGGCCTGGCCGAGCAGGACGTGCATGCGCTCGGTGAGCTGCGCGACGTCGTCCGCGGGGGCGTGAAAGGCAAGGCGTACGTCGCCGTGGGTGCGGGCCCGTTCGATGCGCAGCGTCAGTCCGTGCCGGTCGACGGCGAGCGGCTGGACGCGGACCGCGCCGTGCAGGCTGTCGGAGTCCACGAGCCGGGTGAGCCGCTCGACGGCGTCGGCGTGGCAGTCGGCGAGATGGGTCAGCAGCCGGGCCTCGGCCGCGGTGAGCGGGTCGGGCACGGCGACGGCGAACTCGTCGAGGTCCACGACCACCGAGCCGGACGGCTGCCGCAGCACGACCCGCGTGGGTGTGAAGACGAGCCGCTCCCCCTCGACGGCGAACCAGCCCGCGAGCCACAGCCGCGAGCGGACCCGGCCCCGGACCGGGACGGGCGCGACGTCGGCGAACTCCAGCACGGCGGACGGCTCCCCGCGGGGCGCGCAGATCGCGACCGCGAGCAGGGCGCTGTCCTCCGGCACCTCCACGACCACCCGGCCGTCCTCGCCCACGGTGTGCGCGCCGACCAGTTCCTCTCGCGTGCCCTCCGCGGTCACGGAGCAGGACCACGCGGCGGCGAGCACCGAACGCGCCCGCTCCGCCGCGGCGGGAGCCGCCGTCCAGCTGTGGCTGTCGTCACCCATCCCAGACCTCCTTAGGTAAGCCTCACCTAACCTATCGAAGATCGGGGTGCACGCCAACCACGGCACGTGCTCTTTGCGACACCTTCAGGGAGTGAGGACGCCGAGCAGGGCGCGCGTACACAGCTCGCGCACCTGCCCCCGGTCCAACTCCGTGCCGCGCAGCCACTCCAGGCAGACGGCCGTGGTGAACGCCAGCCAACCCCGCACCGCAAGCCGGACCTCCGGCCGCTCCTCGAAGGCGGGCCCGAACTCGGGGTCCGCGGCGAGCGCGGCGAGGATCTGCCGCTCCTGCGCGGCCAGGGCGCGCTGGTAGACCCGCCGGACCGCCTGGTCCCCTGCCGCGTCGGCGCGGTGGAAGGCCCGGTAGCCGTGCGCGTGCGCCTGGACGTACTCCAGGAACGTCTCGAGACCGGCCGCGAGTTGCTCGCGGACCGGCAGGCCCGGCACCGCCGCCGTCATGCGCAGCATGCGCTCGCTCTCGCGCTCGACGACCGCCGCGAAGAAGTCCCGTTTGGTCGGGAAGTAGTGGTACAGCAGCCCGCGCGACACCCCGGCGATCTCGGCGACCTGCTCGATCCACACGTCGTCGTAGGGGCTCTCCGAGAACAGCCGGGCCCCGACCGACAGGAGCTGCTCCCGGCGCTCCTCGGTGCTGAGCCGACGGCGCGTGCGCCCGCCCTGGTTCGCGGCCATGCCCGCACTCTACTTGACGTCAGTTCAACAACCGGACCAGACTGAACCGCGCTATTGAACCCACGTACAACACGTGCGAACCCGCCGCCGGATCAAGGGAGATCGCGTCATGACCCAGGCGCCGATACGGACCGGGGAGCCCAAAGGTTTCCGGAGTGCCGAGCTGGGCTGGCCGGAGCTGGACCGCATTCCGCATCCGCCGCGCCGGATCCCCCTTCTCGGCGACGTGGTGGGCGTGAACCGGAGCACTCCTCTGCAGGACTCGCTGCGCCACGCCCGCCGACTGGGGCCGGTGTTCCGGCGGAAGGCGTTCGGCAAGGAGTTCGTGTTCGTGTGGGGCGCCCGGCACGCGGCCGACCTCGCGGACGAGTCGCGGTTCGCCAAGCACGTGGGGCTCGGCGTGGCCAATCTGCGGCCGGTCGCCGGGGACGGCCTGTTCACGGCGTACAACCACGAGCCGAACTGGCAGCTGGCGCACGAGGTGCTCGCGCCGGGGTTCAGCCGCGACGCCATGGCCGGCTACCACCCGATGATGCTGGACGTCGCCCGGCGGCTGACGGAGCACTGGGACCGGGCGGCGGCGACGGGCCGGGCGGTGGACGTGCCCGGCGACATGACCAAGCTGACGCTGGAGACGATCGCGCGCACCGGCTTCGGGCACGACTTCGGATCGTTCGAGCGCTCCCGGCCGCATCCCTTCGTGACCGCGATGGTGGGCACGCTGACCTACGCGCAGCGGCTCAACACCGTGCCCTTCCCACTGGCTCCCCTGCTGCTGCGGAGCGCGACCCGCCGCAACGCGGCCGACATCGCCCACCTCAACCACACGGTCGACGAACTGGTCCGGGCCCGGCGCGCCACCGGAGGCGGCGCCGGTGACCTCCTCGACCGCATGCTGGAGACCGCCCACCCCGAGACCGGGGAACGGCTGGCGCCGCAGAACGTCCGCCGCCAGGTCATCACCTTCCTCGTCGCCGGGCACGAGACCACATCGGGCGCACTCTCCTTCGCCCTGCACTACCTCGCCCGCCACCCCGAGGTCGCGGCCCGCGCCCGCGCGGAGGTGGACCGGGTCTGGGGAGGCACGGAGGAGCCCGCCTACGAGCAGGTGGCCCGGCTGCGCTACGTCCGCCGGGTGCTGGACGAGTCGCTGCGGCTGTGGCCCACCGCGCCCGCGTTCTCCCGGGAGGCCCGGGAGGACACGGTGCTGGCCGGGGAGCACCCGATGCGGCGCGGGGCCTGGGCGCTGGTGCTGACGCCGATGCTGCACCGGGACCCCGAGGTGTGGGGCGCGGACGCCGAGCGGTTCGACCCGGACCGCTTCGACGCGCCGGCCGTACGGTCGCGGCCCCCGCACACCTTCAAGCCGTTCGGGACGGGCGCGCGGGCGTGCATCGGCCGCCAGTTCGCGCTGCACGAGGCCACGCTGGTGCTCGGGTTGCTGTTGCGGCGCTACGAGCTGCGGGCCGACCCCGCCTACCGACTGCGGGTGACGGAACGGCTGACGCTGATGCCGGAGGGCCTCAGGCTGCGGCCGGAGCGCCGCACGGCGGTGCCGGAGCCGGCTTCAGACCTGCGCTGTCCAGCGCCCGGGGCGGGTGACTGAACCGGGCAGCCGGGTGCCGGCACTCCCCCGGGCCGCGTTCAGCTGCGGCTGGGTGAGGAAGAACGCCCCGGTCAGGTCGGCGTCCGTGAGGTCCGCGTCGCGCAGGTCGGCACCGATCAGGTCGGCGCCCCGCAGGTCCGCGCCGGTGAGGTCGGCGGCGATGAGGTAGGCGCCGCGGAGACTGGCTCCGCGCAGGTCGGCCCCCTGGAGACGGGCGCCCATGAGATCCGCACCCCGGCGGTCCTTCCGGCGGCCCTTGGTGCCGGCCCTGGCCAGCTCGCTCGTCCTCAGCAGCAGGACGTTGACCTCCTGGCGGTGCGCCGCCACGTCCAGCCCGGCGAGCTCCTCGGGCGTCCCGGCGGTCAGCTCCTCGGTCTTCGCAAGGGCTCTGCGCAGCTCGGCGTGGACGGGACGGGCCGCGGGCAGGGCGAGCGCCTCGGTCAGGTACCACAGCAGCTCGTGCAGCTGCCGGACCGTCGGGAACACGTCGAACATGCGGCGGGCCCGCTCCGGCGGCCCGGTCCGCCAGTCCTGCCCGCCGAAGGTGATCTGCGAGACCTGCTGCCCGGCGCCGAAGCAGTCGTAGACCGTGCAGCCGGTGAATCCCTGCTGCCGGAGCCTGGCGTGGATGCCGCAGCGGTGGTCCTCCCGGAGGTTGCGGCAGGGCGTGCCGGCGGCCTTGTCGACGGCGAAGTCGGCCGAGGCGGCGAAGGGCAGGGCGACGCAGCACAGCCCGAAACACCGCTCGCAGTCGCCGCGCAGTTCCGCCCGCTCGGCCTGATGATCTCCCATGCCGTTCAGCATACGAAACGACAGGTCACCGGTCGGGTGCGGTCACCCCGCGCCCCCGGGCGCCACCAGCCGTTCCAGCCGCTCGGGGTCGGCCAGGATGTACATGCCGGTGATGAGGCCGTCGGCGATCGTGACGCCCATGACCGACTGCATGCGGCCTTGCTGCCTGTTGATCATTCCGACCGAGCCGTTGACCAGTACCAGCTCCGCGGACCGTGCGAACGGGGCGAACATGAGCGCCTGCTCCGCCACCGCCTTCGCGCCCCGGACCAGCTTGGAGGCGGCCGCTCCGCGCACCAGGGCTCCCGAGTCGGCCCGCAGCAGCACATCCGGGTGCAGGAGGGCCACCAGTGCCTCGAAGTCACCGGCGCGCGAGGCGGCCAGGAAGGCGTCGAGCACCTGCTTCTGCCGGCCGAGGTCGGGCTCGTTCGACGGCGTCGCGCCGCGCACCCGGCGCCGGGCGCGGCTCGCCAGCTGCCGGGTCGCCGCGGCGCTGCGCTCCACGATCGGCGCGATGTCGTCGAACGGCACGGCGAACATGTCGTGCAGCACGAACGTGAGCCGCTCGTCGGGCGCCAGGTTCTCCAGCACCACGAGCAGGGCCAGGCCCACCGAGTCGGCCTGGAGCACCTCTTCGGCCGGGTCGATGTGCGACAGGGGCCGGAGCACCGGGTCAGGGACGAACGCCCCCACGGTGTCCTGGGTGTCGCCCATCGGCTCCTCGCGGCGGGCGGTGCGCGAGCGCAGCATGTCCAGGCAGACCCGGCCGGTCACCGTGGTCAGCCAGCCGCCGAGGTTCTGGATGTCGTCCGTGTCGGTGCGACTGAGCTTCAGCCAGGCCTCCTGGACGGCGTCCTCCGCCTCGGAGAGCGATCCGAGCATGCGGTAGGCCACCGCCTTGAGGTGTCCGCGGTGCTCCTCGAACCGATGGGCCAGTTCCTCGCTGCCTGTCATGGTCTCCCCCGTCGCCTGCCGGTCAAGGGCTGATCATCTGCTGAACAGTTCGAACGCCACCGCCGGCCGGGCCCCGAACCGCTCCCCCGTCCTCTCGGCGTGCTGCGTCAGGAAGCCACGCACGTACGTCTCCGGGTCCTCACTGGTCAACACCTCGATGTACGTGCGGTGTTCCAGCAGGGAGCGCACCGCCCGCTCCAGGCCGGGCGTCGCGTCGACGGCGTGCGTGGGGGTGCTGGATCCCGCGACGGCGACCCAGCGCACTCCGTCCCAGGGGTCGAGGCCCTGCTTGACGAGCTCCGGGAAGATCCACCGGTTGCCTGCGTCACCGGCCGCGTCGAGCGTGGCCCGGCCCACGGCCACGTGGTCCGGGGTGTTCCAGGCGACGCCGCCCCAGGTATCGCGGTGGTTGAGCGTGATGACCAGCTCGGGCCGGTGTCTGCGGATGGCGGCGGCGATGTCGCGGCGCAGCGCGGTGCCGTACTCGATGACCCCGTCCTCGTGGTCGAGGAACTCCACCTCCGAGACGCCGACCACCGCCGCGCTCGCCCGCTGCTCCCGCTCGCGCAGCGGGCCGCACCGCGCGGGCTCGATGGTGTCGATGCCCGCCTCGCCCCGGGTCGCGAGCACGTAGGCGACCTCGCGGCCCTCGTCGGTCCAGGCCGCGATCGCCGCCGAGCAGCCGTACTCCAGATCGTCCGGGTGCGCCACGACCGCGAGGGCACGCCGCCAGTCCTCGGGCATGGGCTGCAGTTGAGTGGTCGTCATGTCCGCAGACTAGTCCGCGCCACCGGCATCACCGGGCGTACGGCACGGCATCAGACCTCGCCCCGTACGAGCGCCAGCAGCCGGTCCAGGACGCGGGGACCGCCGGCGCGGATGCCGTCGTGCTCGAACTCGTCCGTGATCCAGGTGCGCAGCCCCCGGATCGTGCGGGCGGTGCGCAGGGAGTGGGCCGTGTCGACGTACATGTCGTCGTGGTAGACGGCCGCCACCACCGGCACGGTGTTGGCGGCGAGGCGGGCGGGGTCGTACAGGGGCGTCCAGTCGGTGCGGGCGGCCAGCAGGTCGGCGGTCTCGCGCAGCGGGCGCAGCGCCGGGTCGCAGTCGAACATCCAGGGGTGAATCGATTCTCCGGTGAACAGGAGGGGCTCGTCGCCCGCGAGGGCCTTGGCGGCGTCGAACTGCGGGAACTCGGCGCGGACCCGCTCGGCCGACCAGGCCGTGGGCCGGGTGTCCTGTCCGTAGATCGACTCGTGGACCAGGGCGTACAGCGGGTGGCGGGCGAAGGAGAGCATGGCCTGCGCCTGCTCCTGGAACGCGTCGGAGAGCGTGGAGCCCTGCGGGGTGCGGACGAAGGCGTTTTCCAGGAGGTAGTGCAGGCGGTGGGTGCCGTCACCGGTGCCGAGGGCGATGCCGAGGGACTGGAAGGCCTCGACGGTGAGCCGGTAGCCGTTCGGCAGGACCACGTCGTGGTGCAGCAGGTGCTCGGCGATGCGGCGGGCGCGCTCGACGTCCTGCGGGTAGCGGGCGTAGTGGGCGGCGACCTTGCGTTCGATGCGCGGGAAGGCTGCCCGGTAGACGTCGTCGGCGTGGGCGTCCAGGGCGGGCAGGCCGCCGGTGATCACGGCCGTCGCCAGGCCCTCGGGGGCGAGGGACAGGTAGCTGGTGACGCAGAAGCCGCCGAAGCTCTGGCCGAGGACGGTCCAGGGCCTGCCGCCGGTGAGCTCGGCGCGGATGGCCTCGCAGTCCCGGACGATCGCGTCGGCACGGAAGTGCGTGAGGTAGCCGGCCTGCTCGGCCGGGCCGCCGCGCAGCGGGAGCGTCTGGCGGTTGGCGGGTGTGCTGTGGCCGGTGCCGCGCTGGTCGAGCAGCAGGACGCGGTACTCCTTGAGGGCCCGGCCGAGCCAGCCCGGCCGGCCGACGGAGCGGTCCGCGCCGAAGCCGGGGCCGCCCTGGAGGTAGAGCAGCCACGGGAGGTCCTGGTGCGTCTTGTCGCTCGCGACGACCTCGCGGGCGTACAGCTCGATCGTCTCGCCCCCGGGGCGGTCGTGGTCGAGGGGGACGGTGAAGCGGCGGTCGGTGAGGACGACTCCGGGCTGACGGTAGCTGACGGTCAACAGGGCTCCCGGGACGGGCGGATTTTCGGGCCGCGTCCCAGTTCATCACAGCGATCGTCCGGGGGTGAGCCCTTCGATCATGAAATCTTGCTGAACGACAGTTCAGGCTGGGCCTGATTGGCCGTTCGGGCTCAGCGGGTGGACAGGCTGGAGCGGCGGACCACCAGCTCGGGCTGGAGGACGACCCTGCGGTGCTCGTGTGCGCGCGCCGCGCCCTCTTCCTCCGTCTCCTCCAGGAGCAGGTCGGCGGCCATGGCTCCCATGGTGACGGCGGGCTGCCGCACCGAGGTGAGCGGGACGGCCGCGGCGGCGGCGAACTCGATGTCGTCGTAGCCGACGATGGCGAGGTCGTCGGGGACGCCGACACCGGCCGCGTACATGGCCTGCAGGACGCCGAGGGCGAGCAGGTCGTTGGCGCAGAACACGGCGGTGGGCCGGTCGGCGAGGCCGAGCAGCCGGGCCCCGGCGTCGCGGCCGGCGGCGACGTCCAGCCGTTCGGTGGGCAGCTCGCGCAGCGCGTCGGGGCCGAGCCCCGCCTCGGCGAGCGCCTCCAGGGCGCCCGTACGCCGGTCGCGGACCTGGTTCAGGCCGGGCGGGCCGCTGACGTACGCGAGGGAGCGGTGCCCGGCGTCGACGAGGTGGCGTACCGCGAGGGCGCCGCCGGCCACGTCGTCGACGGAGACCGAGCACTCGGTGGTGCCCTCGGCGACCCGGTCGACCAGGACGAACGGGATGTTGTGCCGGCGGAACGCCTCGATGTTGCGGCCGGTGGCGTCGGCCGGGGTGAGCAGCACGCCGCGCACCCGCTGCTCGGCGAAGAGCGACAGGTACTCGGCCTCCTCACCCGCGTTCTGGGCGCTGTTGCAGACCATCACACCGAGTCCGGCCCGGCGTGCGGCCCGCTCGGCGCCGCGCGCCACGTCGACGAAGAAGGGGTTGCCCATGTCGAGGACGAGCAGCCCCATGATGCGGCTGCGGCCCGCGCGCAGCTGGCGCGCGGACTCGCTGCGGACGTAGCCGAGCCGGTCTATCGCGGACAGCACGCGGGCCCGGGTCTCGGTCGCGACCGTGTCCGGGCGGTTGATCACGTTCGAGACCGTGCCGACGGAGACTCCGGCGACGCGGGCGACGTCCTTGATACCCACCGACTGGGCCATCGGGCAGGGACCTCCAGAGGAGAGACGGGGGGCGGCCGGGGCGGCCTCACATTACCGGCAGGCCGCCCCGGGAACCGGATGCGGTCAGGCGGGCAGGCGGAAGTCCGTCACGTGCAGCGCCGAGGGCGTCGTGCCGCTGGATCTCTCCTGGTGCATGACCGACAGCACCCCGTCCTGCGCGACCCGCGTCTCGTCGATGACGACCTCGCCGAAGGCGTTGAGTCCGCTGCCGCCGAAGAGGATCCTCCAGTCCGTGTACCCGGAGGCGGCGGAGGCCCCCGCGATCCGGCCGAACGGGAAGATCGCGTACGCGTTGTCGTACGTGTCCAGGATCAGCTTGGTGCGCTGGCTGGAGTTCAGCGGGACCGGTATCTCGGTCTTCTGCCAGGTGCCGGAGGCGTTCTTGCGGACGTGGAAGGCACGGCCGTTGGCGGTCCGGTCGGCCACGTAGTTCGTGGTGCACTGGCCGAAGCGGCCGGGCACGTAGGAGATGATCGCGTGCGGCCGGCCCGCGGAGTCGGTGAACTGGCTCTCCTGGTTCATCAGGGAGTGGTCGGGGTTGAGCGGGCCGATCACCAGGCCGGCGTCGGTCACGGACACCTTGTCGGAGCCGCCCGTCACACCCACCACGGTGCCGGCGTCGTTGCGCCAGGTGCGGCCGCGGTCGTCGGAGTAGACGTAGCCGGTGTCGTGGTTGGTGATGCCGCCGCCGTTGCACATCACGGCGCCGTTCTGCTCGCGCCAGGTGAAGAAGGAGTGCAGCCGGCCGTTACAGTCGTAGTCGATGCCGTGCAGGTACATGTTGCGGGCCGTCGAGGAACCGTGCTCGCTCGTGTACGTGCCGGTCGAGGCGGACCACTCGCCGAGGTCGGTCCACTTGGTGCCGTCGTACTCGGCGAGGGCGTTGCGGCCGTTGCCTGAGACGGCGACGCGGTAGCTCAGCTGGAGCTTGCCGTCGGGCGTCGAGACGAACTGCGGATAGGTGAACTGCGACGTGAGCGCCACCCCGTCCAGGGTCGACCGGGGCGCCCCGAAGCGGCTCGCGGTCCAGCTCAGCCCCGCGGGGTTGTCCATGAGCCCGGCCACGGACTTGACGTAGGTGAAGCCGTCGCTGTGGGAGTCCATGTTGAGGTGCAGCCGGCCGTCGACCCTGGAGACGCCCATGGAGATGACGTTGTGGGAGTCGCTCGCCTTGAGCGTGTGCCCGACCCTCACCGTGGACCAGGTGCTCCCGCCGAGGACCCTGCGGCCGACGACGGCGTTCCGGTCGGCGGTGTACCAGGCGGCGTACTGGTAGCCCTTGTAGGTGAGCAGGCCGTTCTTCTGGAACGCGTTGTTGTTGACCAGACCGTCGTACGACACGAAGAAGATCGCCTGGCCGTCGAGCGTGGTGGTGCCGGTCCGGGTGACGGAGGGGCCGGGGCCCGCGGCCCGCGCGGTACCGGAGGCGAGCCCGGGGGTCACCACGGCACCGGCGAGGGCGGCCGCCAGCAACGTACGTCTGTGCATCTCGTGGACTCCATCGTCATGCGAGGTGGAACACTTCGGTGAGCGGTTTCATGGCCTCGTCGGGCCGGGCGCCGTCCAGTGACTCGAAGAACGGCGCCATCTCCGCCTGCCAGCGGGCGTTGACGTCGGTGGCTTCCATGGCGGCCCGGGCGGCGACGAAGTCCTCGGTCTCGAGGTAGCCCACGAGCAGTCCGTCCTCGCGCAGGAAGAGCGAGTAGTTGTGCCAGCCGGTCTCCGAGAGTGCCTCCAGCATCTCGGGCCACACCGCGGCGTGCCGCTCGCGGTACTCGTCGAGGCGCTCCGCCCGGACCTTCAGCAGGAAGCACACACGCTGCATCGACGACCTCCCAGGGTCTAGAAGTTGAACTGGTCGATGTTCTTCGCGTCGAACACGGTCGGCTTGCCGAGGCTGATCACGCCGTCCTTGCCGATGGTGTACTCGCCCATGGAGCCGGCCTTGAAGGTCTCGCCCTCCCTGCCGGTGATCTGCCCGGAGGACAGAGCCACGGCGGTGCGCGCGGCCAGTTCGCCGAGCTTGGCGGGGTCCCACAGCTCGAACGCCTCGACGGTGCCGTTCTTGACGTACTTGCGCATGTCGTTGGGGGTGCCGAGGCCGGTCAGCTTGACCTTGCCCTTGTACTTGGAGCCCGACAGGTACTGGGCGGCGGCCTTGATGCCGACCGTGGTCGGGGAGATGATCCCCTTGAGGTTCGGGTACTCCTGGAGCAGGCCCTGGGTCTGCTGGAAGGACTGCTGGGCGTCGTCGTTGCCGTACGCGGTCTTCACCAGCTTCATGTTCTTGTACTCGGGCTTCTTCAGCTCGTCCTTCATGAAGTCGATCCAGGTGTTCTGGTTCGTCGCAGTCTGCGCGGCGGACAGGATCGCGATCTCGCCCTTGTAGTCGATCTGCTGGGCGAGCAGCTGTACCTCGGTACGGCCCAGGTCCTCGGCGGAGGCCTGCGAGACGAAGGCGTTGCGGCAGTCGGCCGTGGTGTCGGAGTCGTAGGTGACGACCTTGATGTCGTTCTTCATGGCCTGCTTGAGCGCGGTGCACAGGGCGCCGGGGTCCTGCGCGGACACGGCCATCGCGTCGACCTGCTGCTGGGTGAGCGTGTTGACGTAGGAGACCTGCCCGGCGGTGTCGGTCGCGCTGGACGGCCCGACCTCCTTGTAGCTGGACCCCAGCTCCTTGAGCGCCTTCTCGCCGCCCTTGTCGGCGCTGGTGAAGTACGGGTTGTTGACCTGCTTGGGCAGGAACCCGACGGTGAGGCCCTTCTTGGTGGCCGCGTTCGGATCCGCCTTGCCGGCGGTGGCGGCGCTGCCGCCCTCGTTCGCGACGTCCTTCTTGGTGGTGCCGCCGCAGGCGGTGAGGGCCAAGGCGAGGGAGGTGGCCGTGACGAGGGCAGCACAACTGCGGCGGAGAGTCGACTTACGCATGACGGATTCCTTTGAAAGAGGTTGGGGGGAAGCGCCGCTGACGCGGGGCTGTATCGATCTGCGGCTCCGCCGCGTGGGCGCGACCAGCCACGGACAACGGGTCAGCCGGACGATTGAGCACGCACGACGGCGATCTGCCGCGCCACCCGGGGCCCGAGCACGGAAAGCACAAGCAACACACCGGTCACGACGATCTGCGACTGCGCCGAGACATCCTGAAGGCTCATCACGTTCTGCAGCGCCCCGAGCAGAAACACCCCGGCGATCGCACCGCCCAACGTCCCCTTGCCGCCGTCGAAGTCGATACCGCCGAGCAACACGGCCGCCACAACGGACAGTTCGAGGCCGGTCGCGTTGTCGTACCGCGCACTCGCGTAGTGCAGCGCCCAGAAGATCCCGGTCAGCGAGGCCATCAGCCCGGTCAGCGTGAACAGGATCAGCTTCTGCCGCTTGACCCGGACGCCGGCGAACCGCGCGGCCTCCTCGCTCGCGCCGATCGCGAACAACGACCGCCCGAACGGCGTGGCGTGCAACGCCACCACGGCGATGGCGAGCATGACGAGGAACGGCAGGAAGGCGTAAGGGATGAACGTGTCGCCGATCCGCCCGGCCGCGAAGTCCAGGTACTGCGTGGGGAAATCGGTCACCGCGTCGGAGCCGAGCACGATCTGGGCGATGCCCCGGTAGGCGGCGAGGGTGCCGATGGTCACGGCGAGGGACGGCAGCCCCAGCCTGGTCACCAGCAGACCGTTGATCAGACCGCACACCACACCCAGCAGCAGGCAGATCGGGATGATCGTCTCGATGGTCATGCCCTGGTTCCACAGGGCGCCCATCACGGCACCGGACAGTCCGGCCGTGGAGGCGACCGACAGGTCGATCTCGCCGGAGACGACCAGCAGGGTCATCGGCAGCGCGATCAGGGCGATCGGCAGCGTGTTGCCGATGAGGAACGACAGGTTGAGCGCGTTGCCGAAGCCGTCGACGAACCCGAACGAGAACAGCAGGACCACGACGAGCAGGGCGCCGACCGCGGAATCCCACCGTTTCAAGGCGGACCAGCGGACCGCTCGGCTCAGGGAGATGTCAGCCATGGCGGGCGTTCCTCTTCTTGAGGGCGGAGGCCACGCGCAGCGCGACGACCCGGTCGACCGCGATCGCGAGGATGAGCAGGATGCCGTTGATCGCGAGCACCCACACGGAGCTGACGCCGAGGGCGGGCAGCACACTGTTGATGGAGGTCAGCAGCAGGGCGCCGAGGGCGGCGCCGTAGACGCTGCCGGAGCCGCCGGTGAAGACGACGCCGCCGACCACGACCGCGCTGACGACGGTCAGTTCGTAGCCGTTGCCCGTGCCGGAGTCGACGTTGCCGAAGCGGGCCAGGTACATCGCGCCGGCCAGTCCGGCGAGCGCACCGCAGAAGGTGTACGCGGCGAGGATCCGCTTGCGGACGGGGATGCCGGCGAGGCGGGCCGCCTCGGGGTTGGAGCCGAGGGCGTACAGCTCGCGGCCGCTGCCGTAGTGCTTGAGGTAGTACGCCGTCGCCACGAGCACCGCCAGTGCGATCAGCGCCAGGTACGGCACCGCCCAGATGCCGCCGGAGCCGAAGTCGACGAACCCGCCGGGCAGATCGGCCGCGGTGATCTGGCGGGAGCCGACCCAGATGGAGTCGATGCCGCGGATGATGTAGAGCGTGCCGAGGGTGACGACGAGCGCGGGCACCTGGCCGAGGCTGACGAGCAGTCCGTTGAGCAGTCCGAAGCCGATGCCGAGCAGGACCGCCAGCGCGATCGCGACGACCGGGTTGCCCCCGCCCTGGAGATACGTTCCGGCGGCGAAGGCGCTGATGCCGAGGGTGGATCCGACGGACAGGTCGACATTCCTGGTGATGACCACCAGGGACTGGCCCGTGGCGACCAGGACCAGGATCGTCGCGTTCAGCAGCAGGTCCTTGATGCCCTGCTCGGACAGGAACTCGCTGTTGCCCGCCTGGGTGACGCCGATCATCACCAGGAAGACGAGCAGGATGGCGAGTTCGCGCATCGTGAAGACGCGGTCGACCAGCCGGGTGCCGCTCGACTTGGGCACGTCGGCCACGGGGGCTTCTCGCGGGGTGACGACCGTCATGCGGCGGCCCTCCCGGTGGCTGCGGCCATCACGGTTTCCTCGGTGGCGTCGGAGCGCGATATCTCGGCGGTGAGCCGGCCCTCGTGCATCACCAGCACACGGTCGGCCATGCCGAGGATCTCGGGCAGGTCTGAGGAGATCATCAGGACGGCGACGCCGTCGGCGGCCAGTTGTGACAGCAGCCGGTGCACCTCGGCCTTGGTGCCGACGTCGATGCCGCGGGTCGGTTCGTCGACGATCAGCACCTTCGGGCCGGTGGCCAGCCACTTGGCGAGGACGACCTTCTGCTGGTTGCCGCCGGAGAGCGTGCTGACCGTGTCGGCGATCCGGGCGTACTTCACCTGGAGCTTGACGGCCCAGTCGAGGGAGCGGCTGCGCTCGGCGCCGCGGTCCATCAGCCCGGCCTTCACGGTCGTCCGCAGCCCGGTGAGCCCGATGTTCCGCTCGATGGACATGTCCATCACCAGGCCCTGGGCGCGCCGGTCCTCCGGGACCAGGGCGACTCCGGCCGCCATGGCTGCGGAGGGTGCGCCGTTGGCCAGGGACTTGCCGTGGACCGAAACGTCGCCGGCGTCCCGGCGGTCGATGCCGAACACCGCCCGGGCGACCTCGGTGCGCCCGGCGCCGACGAGCCCGGCCAGGCCGACGATCTCGCCGTGCCGGACCTCGAAGGAGACGTCGGTGAAGACCCCCTCCCGGGTCAGCCGGCGCACGCTCAGGGCGACTTCGCCCGGTGTCACGTCCTGCTTGGGGTAGAGCTCGTCGAGGTCGCGGCCGACCATGCGGCGGACCAGGTCGTCCTCGGTCATGCCCTCCAGGGGCTCGCCGGCGACCCAGGCGCCGTCGCGCAGGGTGGTGACCCGGCGGCAGATCTCGAAGATCTCCTCCAGCCGGTGGGAGATGAACAGCACGGCGGCGCCTTGGTCGCGCAGGGTGCGGACGACGCCGAAGAGCCGGGCGACCTCGCTGCCGGTGAGGGCGGCGGTCGGCTCGTCCATGATCAGGACGCGGGCGTCGAAGGAGAGGGCCTTGGCGATCTCGACGATCTGCTGGTCGGCGATGGACAGGCCCCGGGCGGGCCGGTCGGGGTCGAGTTCGACCCCGAGGCGCTTCATCAGGGCGGCGGTCGCGTTGTGGGTGGCCTTGTGGTCGATCCGGCCAAGAGCGCGGCGCGGCCGACGGCCCATGTAGATGTTCTCGGCGATCGACAAGTCGGGGAAGAGCGTGGGCTCCTGGTAGATCACGGCGATGCCGGCGTCGCGGGCGTCGCCGGGTCCGTGGAAGACGACGGGCGCACCGTCGAGCAGCACCTGGCCGGCGTCCGGGCGGTGCACTCCGGCGAGCGTCTTGATGAGGGTGGACTTGCCGGCACCGTTCTCACCGGCGAGTGCGTGCACCTCCCCGGGGAACAGCTCGAGGGAGACGTCCCGCAGTGCACGGACCGCGCCGAAGGACTTGGAGACGTCCCTCAGCGCGAGAACCGGGGCCGGACCCGTGGTGGACGGGTGGGTCATGAGGGCTCCTCGACGACGCCGGCGGGTCGACCCTCCCGACGTCGTGAAAGGTTTCAACTGGGTTGCCGGGACGTTAGGCGGGCCGCGCATGTCACGTCAATGGGTTCCGGTCGAAAAAGTTTCGAGGACAGTTCAAGGACAGGCAGTCACGCGAGGGTCACGGGAAACCGCCTCGGCCGGAGGGGTTGACACCCCTTCGGGGGGCCCATAACTTCGCGTCCTGAATCGTTTCATTCAGTGGTCGTCACGACCCGATGTCACAGGAGCCTGACGTGACCGAGCTCGCCGCGGTGAAGGCCGCTCTCAAGACACAGGCCGTCGAGACGCCGTCGTGGGCCTACGGGAACTCGGGCACGCGCTTCAAGGTGTTCGCGCAGCCGGGTGTGCCGCGCACTCCGTTCGAGAAGCTGGACGACGCGGCGAAGGTGCACGAGTTCACCGGCGTCGCGCCGACCGTGGCCCTGCACATTCCGTGGGACGAGGTCGACGACTACGCGGCGCTGGCCAAGCACGCCGAGCAGCGGGGCGTGAAGCTCGGGGCGATCAACTCCAACACCTTCCAGGACGACGACTACAAGCTCGGGAGCATCTGCCACCCGGAGGCTTCGGTGCGGCGGAAGGCCGTGGATCATCTGCTGGAGTGCGTCGACATCATGGACGCGACGGGTTCGGCGGATCTGAAGCTGTGGTTCGCCGACGGGACGAACTATCCCGGGCAGGACGACATCCGGGAGCGGCAGGACCGCCTGGCCGAGGGGCTCGCCGAGGTCTACGAGCGGCTCGGGGACGGGCAGCGGATGCTGCTGGAGTACAAGTTCTTCGAGCCGGCGTTCTACTCGACGGACGTGCCGGACTGGGGTACGGCATACGCCCACTGCCTGAAGCTGGGGCCCAAGGCGCAGGTCGTCGTCGACACGGGGCATCACGCGCCGGGGACGAACATCGAGTTCATCGTGGCGACGCTGCTGCGTGAGGGGAAGCTCGGCGGGTTCGACTTCAACTCGCGGTTCTACGCGGACGACGACCTGATGGTCGGGGCGGCCGATCCGTTCCAGCTGTTCCGGATCATGTACGAGGTGATCCGGGGTGGGGGGTTCACGCCCGACGTCGCCTTCATGCTCGACCAGTGTCACAACATCGAGGCGAAGATCCCGGCGATCATCCGGTCGGTGATGAACGTGCAGGAGGCCACGGCGAAGGCGCTGCTGGTCGACGGTGACGCGTTGCGGGAGGCGCAGCGGGCGGGGGATGTGCTGGAGGCGAACGCCGTGGTGATGGATGCGTACAACACGGATGTGCGGCCGTTGCTGCGTGAGGTGCGGGAGGAGATGGGGTTGGACGCCGAGCCGCTGGCCGCGTATCGGCGGTCCGGGTGGGGTGAGCGGATCGTGGCCGAGCGGGTCGGTGGGCAGCAGGCCGGCTGGGGAGCGTGAGCGTCTGCCGGGTTCTGTTCGAAGCGGGCTGCGGACCGGTTGTGGCTGGTCGCGCAGTTCCCTGCGCCCCTGAGGTACACACTCTCCGTTGCAAAGGAACTGTTCATGGCTGTTCATCCCGAAGCTGCCGCTCTTCTCGCCCGGTCGCACCGGCTCGGGGCCGATCCCCGGAACACGAACTACGCCGGGGGCAACGCCTCCGCCAAGGGCACCGAGACCGACCCCGTGACCGGGGGTGACGTCGAGCTGATGTGGGTCAAGGGGTCCGGCGGTGATCTCGGGACGTTGACCGAGGCCGGGCTCGCGGTGCTGCGGCTGGACCGGATGCGGGCGCTCGTGGACGTGTACCCGGGGGTCGAGCGCGAGGACGAGATGGTCGCCGCGTTCGACTACTGCCTGCACGGGAAGGGCGGGGCCGCGCCGTCCATCGACACCGCCATGCACGGGCTGGTGAGGGCCGCGCACGTCGATCATCTCCACCCGGATTCGGGGATCGCGCTCGCCTGTGCCGCCGACGGGGAGAAGCTGACCGCCGAGTGCTTCGGGGACAGCGTGGTGTGGGTGCCGTGGCGACGGCCCGGTTTCCAGCTGGGGCTGGACATCGCCGCCGTGAAGGAGGCCAATCCGAAGGCCGTCGGGTGCGTGCTCGGCGGGCACGGGATCACCGCCTGGGGGGCCACCGCCGAGGAGTGCGAGCGGAACTCGCTGCACATCATCCGGACCGCCGAGCAGTTCCTCGCCGAGCGGGGCGGGGCCGAGCCCTTCGGTCCGGTGATCGAGGGGTACGCCGCGCTGAGCTCCGGTGAGCGGCGGGAGCGGGCCGCCGCGCTCGCCCCGTACGTGCGGGCCCTCGCCTCGCAGGACCGGCCCCAGGTCGGGCACTTCGACGACTCCGAGGTCGTGCTCGACTTCCTCGCGAGCGCGGAGCACCCGCGGCTCGCCGCGCTCGGGACGTCCTGCCCGGACCACTTCCTGCGGACCAAGGTCCGGCCGCTGGTGCTGGACCTGCCGCCGAGTGCCCCGCTCGACGAGGCGATCGCCCGGCTGAAGGAGCTGCACGCCGAGTACCGCGAGGAGTACGCCGCCTACTACGAGCGGCACGCCGAGCCCGACTCCCCCGCCATGCGCGGCGCCGATCCGGCGATCGTGCTGGTGCCGGGCGTGGGCATGTTCTCCTTCGGCAAGGACAAGCAGACCGCCCGGGTCGCGGGCGAGTTCTACGTCAACGCCATCAACGTGATGCGCGGCGCCGAGGCCGTGTCCACGTACGCGCCGATCGAGGAGTCCGAGAAGTTCCGGATCGAGTACTGGGCGCTGGAGGAGGCCAAGCTCCGGCGGATGCCGGAGCCCAAGGCGCTGGCGACCCGGGTGGCGCTGGTGACGGGTGCCGGCAGTGGCATCGGGAAGGCCATCGCGCACCGGCTCGTGGCCGAGGGCGCGTGCGTGGTCGTCGCCGATCTGAACGCGGAGAACGCCGAGGCCGTCGCCGAGCAGCTGGGCGGCCCCGACAGGGCCGTCGCCGTGACGGTGGACGTCACCTCCGAGGAGCAGATCGCCGAGGCGTTCCGGGCGGCCGTGCTGGCCTTCGGCGGGGTCGACCTCGTCGTCAACAACGCGGGCATCTCGATCTCCAAGCCGCTGCTGGAGACCTCCGCCGAGGACTGGGACCTCCAGCACGACATCATGGCGCGCGGCTCCTTCCTCGTGTCGCGGGAAGCGGCCCGGGTGATGATCGCGCAGGGGCTGGGCGGCGACATCGTCTACATCGCTTCCAAGAACGCCGTGTTCGCCGGTCCCCACAACATCGCCTACTCCGCCACCAAGGCCGACCAGGCCCACCAGGTGCGGCTGCTCGCCGCCGAGCTGGGCGAGCACGGCATCCGGGTCAACGGGATCAATCCGGACGGTGTCGTGCGCGGCTCGGGCATCTTCGCCGGCGGGTGGGGCGCCGAGCGGGCCGCGGTGTACGGGGTGGAGGAGGAGAAGCTGGGCGAGTTCTACGCCCGGCGGACCATCCTCAAGCGCGAGGTGCTCCCGGAGCACGTCGCCAACGCCGTGTTCGCGCTGACCGGTGGGGACCTCACCCACACGACCGGTCTGCACATCCCGGTCGACGCCGGCGTCGCGGCCGCCTTCCTGCGATGAGCGCGACCGTGAAGTCCTACGCCGCGGTCGACCTGGGCGCGTCCAGCGGGCGCGTCATGGTCGGCCGCGTCGGCCCGGACTCGCTGGAGCTGGGCGAGGCGCACCGCTTCCCCAACCGGCCCGTCCGGGTGCCCGAGGGGCTGCGGTGGGACGTGCTCGGGCTGTACGCCGGGGTGCTGGACGGCCTGAAGGCGGCCGGTGCCCACTGCGGTGGACGACTCGACTCCGTCGGCATCGACAGCTGGGCCGTGGACCACGGGCTGCTGGACGCGGACGGGGCGCTCCTCGGCAACCCCGTGCACTACCGCGACTCCCGGACGCAGGGTGTCGCGGAGAAGGTGTGGGCGACCGTACCCGCGGCGGAGCTGTACGCGGCGACCGGATTGCAGTACGCGCCCTTCAACACCCTCTACCAGCTGACCGCCGCGCGCTCCACGGCTCAGCTCGCTCAGGCCCGGCGGCTGTTGCTGGTGCCGGACCTGCTGACGTACTGGCTGACCGGCGAGCAGGGCACCGAGCTGACCAACGCGTCCACGACCCAGCTGATCGATCCCCGCACGCGCGACTGGGCGTTCGACATCGCTTCCCGGCTCGGCATCGACCTGGACCTGTTCGCGCCGCTGCGGCACCCCGGCGATCCGGCCGGGCTGCTGCGCGGCGAGGTGCTGGAGGAGACCGGGCTCGCCGGTCCGGTGCCGGTGACGGCCGTGGGGTCGCACGACACCGCCTCGGCGGTCGCCGCCGTACCCGCGTCGGGCGAGCGGTTCGCCTACATCTGCACGGGCACCTGGTCGCTGGCCGGTCTGGAGCTGGACGCGCCGGTGCTGACCGAGGAGAGCCGGGCCGCCAACTTCACCAACGAGCTGGGCCTGGACGGCACGGTCCGCTACCTGCGGAACATCATGGGGCTGTGGCTGCTCCAGGAGTGCGTGCGGGCCTGGGGCGAGACGGACCTGGGCGCGCTGCTGCTGGAGGCGTCCAAGGCTCCGGCGCTTCGGTCGGTCGTGGACGCGGGGGACTCGGCGTTCCTGGAGCCCGGGCGGATGCCGGAGCGGATCGCCGAGGCGTGCCGGGTCTCGGGGCAGCCGGTGCCCGAGTCGCCGGCCGAGGTGACGCGCTGCATCCTCGACTCCCTCGCCCTCGCGCACCGCAAGGCCGTCCAGGACGCCCAGCGGCTCGCGGGGCACGCGGTCGACGTCGTGCACGTGGTCGGGGGCGGCACGCGCAACGCGCTGCTGTGCCAGCTGACCGCCGACGCGTGCGGGCTGCCGGTCGTGGCCGGGCCGACCGAGGCCGCCGCGCTGGGCAACGTCCTCGTACAGGCGCGGGCGCACGGGCTGGTCGGTGACCTGGCCGGAATGCGGCGGCTGCTCGTCACCACACAGCCGCTCACCCGGTACGAGCCCCGGGGCGGGACCGAGCGGTGGCGCGCCGCGCAGGCCCGGCTCGCCGGGGAGTGATGGGGTCTCCCCCCGGCCTCGTCCCCCTACTACGCTGCACTCATCCGATGATCGACCACAAGGAGCCGCGATGCGTGTCGCCCTGTTCCTGACCTGCGTCAACGACACGCTGTATCCGGACACCGGGCGCGCCGTGGTGAAACTGCTGACCAGGCTGGGTGTCGACGTCGACTTCCCGAGCGGGCAGACCTGTTGCGGGCAGGCGCACTACAACACCGGATACCGCCATGAGGCCGAGCCGCTCGCCCGGCATTTCTCCGATGTCTTCGGCGCGTACGAGGCGATCGTGACGCCGTCCGGGTCGTGCGGGGCGATGGTGCGGGAGCTGTATCCGCGGATGGGCGAGCGGGCCCGGGCCGAGGGGCGCGGGGACACCCTCGCGGCCACGCTGGCGCCGGTGGTGCCCAAGACGTACGAGCTGACCGAGTTCCTGGTCGATGTGCTGGGTGTGACGGACGTCGGGGCGTACTACCCGCACAAGGTGACCTACCACCCGACCTGCCACGGGCTGCGCGGACTCGGGCTCGGTGAGCGGCCCCGGCGGCTGCTCCGGGCGGTGAAGGGGCTGGAGCTCGCCGAGCTGCCGGGGGCCGACGAGTGCTGTGGGTTCGGCGGCACCTTCGCGCTGAAGAACTCCGACGTCTCGGCGGCGATGGGCGCGGACAAGGTGCGCAACGCCGAGTCGACGGGTGCCGAGGTGCTGTGCGCGGCCGACAACTCCTGTCTGATGCACATCGGCGGGACGATGGCCCGGCTGCGGACCGGCATGCGGCCGGTGCACGTCGCGGAGATCCTGGCGAGCACGGAGGAGGAACCGGCCCTATGAGCGGGACGTATCTCGGGATGCCGGCGTTTCCGGAGGCCGCGCGGGCGGCCGTGGGGAACGCGACCCTGCGCGGCAATCTGCGGCACGCCACGCACACCATCCGCGCCAAGCGGGCGAAGGCCGTGTCGGAGGTGTCCGACTGGGCCGAGCTGCGCGAGGCGGGCAAGCGCATCAAGGACCACACGCTGCGCCATCTCGACCGCTACCTCGTGCAGTTGGAGGAGTCGGTGACGGCCGCGGGCGGTGTCGTGCACTGGGCCGCCGACGCGGACGAGGCCAACGAGATCGTCACGCGGCTCGTGAAGATGACCGGCGAGTCGGAGGTCGTCAAGGTCAAGTCGATGGCCACGCAGGAGATCGGGCTCAACGAGGCGCTGGAGGCCGAGGGCATCCACGCCTACGAGACCGATCTCGCCGAGCTGATCGTGCAGTTGGGCAAGGACCGGCCCTCGCACATCCTCGTCCCGGCCATCCACCGCAACCGGGGTGAGATCCGGGACATCTTCGCCCGGGAGATGAGCGAGTGGGGCCGCCCCGCCCCCGAGGGCCTGACCGACACACCGGCCGAACTCGCCGAGGCGGCCCGGCTGCACCTGCGGGAGAAGTTCCTGCGGGCCAAGGTCGGCATCTCCGGCGCCAACTTCATGGTCGCCGAGACGGGCACGCTCGTGGTCGTGGAGTCCGAGGGCAACGGCCGGATGTGTCTGACCCTGCCCGAGACGCTGATCTCGGTCGTCGGCATCGAGAAGATCGTGCCGACGTGGCAGGACCTGGAGGTGTTCCTGCAGACCCTCCCCCGCTCCTCCACGGCCGAGCGCATGAACCCCTACACCTCGACGTGGACCGGCACCACGGACGAGGACGGCCCGCGGAACTTCCATCTGGTGCTGCTGGACAACGGCCGCACCGACACCCTCGCCGACGAGGTCGGCCGGCAGGCGCTGCGCTGCATCCGCTGCTCGGCGTGCCTCAACGTGTGCCCGGTCTACGAGCGGGCGGGCGGCCACGCCTACGGGTCGGTGTACCCGGGGCCGATCGGCGCGATCCTCAGCCCCCAGCTGCGGGGCACGGGCAGCGAGATCGACGCCTCGCTGCCGTACGCGTCGTCGCTGTGCGGGGCGTGCTACGAGGTCTGCCCGGTCGCCATCGACATCCCCGAGGTGCTGGTGCACCTGCGGGAGCGGGTCGTGCAGGGCGGCGAGGTCACGCGGGCGGGCAACAAGGTGGTGCTGCGGCCCGCGAAGGGGCATGCCGCCGAGCGGGCAGCGATGCGCGCGGCCCGCTGGGCGTTCCTGCATCCGGGCGCGCTGCGCACGGGCCAGCGTGCCGCCTCCCGGACGCGTCGCTTCCATCCCCGGACGCTGCCCGGCCCCGGCCGGGCCTGGAGCGGGACCCGGGACCTGCCGCCGGTACCCGCCGAGCCTTTCCGGGACTGGTGGCAGCGCACGCACGGCGGGAAGGACGGGGACAGGTGAACAGCAGGGATCGAATCCTGGGGCGGGTGCGGCGCGCGCTGGCGGACCTGCCGGCCGACGAGACACCCGTCTCGCGGGACTACCTTCGCGAGCACGGTCAGCGGACCGTCGCGCAGACGGTGGATCTGCTCGCCGAGAACCTGGCGGACTACCGGGCGCTCGTGCACCGAACGGACCCCGGCGGGCTGGCCGGGCTGATCGGGGCACTGCTGGACAAGCGTGGGGCGGCTTCGGTGCTGGTGCCGCCCGGGCTGGACGAGGGGTGGCTGGCGGCGACCGGGGCGGCGCGTGTGGCGGACCGGTACGGGAGCACCCCGGCGGAACTGGACCGGGTGGACAGTGTGGTGACGGCCTGTGCGGTCGCGATCGCCGAGACCGGCACCCTCGTGCTGGACGGCTCTCCCGACCAGGGCCGCCGCCGGATCACCCTCGTCCCGGACCATCACATCTGTGTCGTGCGGGTGCCGGACCAGGTCGTGTCGTCCGTGCCGCAGGGACTCGAACGCCTCGATCCGGCACGCCCGTTGACGTGGATCTCCGGGCCGTCGGCGACCAGTGACATCGAGCTGGACCGGGTCGAGGGGGTGCACGGTCCGCGCACCCTGGAGGTGATCCTGGTCGGCGAGGACTGATCCGGGGCTCAGGGCAGGATCGAGTCGACGTAGCCGCCGTCGACGCGCAGGGCGCCGCCCGTGGTCGCCGAGGCCTGGTCGGAGGCGAGGTAGACGACCATGTGGGCGATCTCCTCCGGCTCGATCAGCCGCTGGAGCAGCGACTGCGGGCGGTGCTGCCGCATGAAGGCGCGCTGGGCCTCGTCCCACGGCAGGTCACGGTCGACGAGCTGGTAGACGAAGTCCTCGACGCCGCCGGTGTGGGTTGGTCCCGCGATAACCGAGTTCACGGTGACGCCGGTGCCGGCCGCCTGCTTGGCGAAACCCCGGCTCACCGCGAGCAGGGCGGTCTTGGACATGCCGTAGTGGATCATCTCGGCGGGGATGACGACCGCCGAGTCGCTGGCGATGTACTGGACGCGCCCCCAGCCGCGCTCGGTCATGCCGGGCAGGACGAGCCGGGTGAGGCGCACGGCCGACAGGACGTTGACGTCGAAGTAGCGGCGCCACTCCTCGTCGCTGATCTCCAGGGGATCGGCGGACTCGAAGACGCCGAGGTTGTTGACGAGGATGTCGACGTGGCCCAGCGCGTCCACCGCCTGCCGTGCGCCCTCGTCGGTGGTCACGTCGGCGGCGACGGGCACCAGGTCGGCGCCCGGCACCTCGCCCCGCATCCGGTCCACGGCCTCCTGCACCCGCCCGGGCGAGCGGCCGTTGACGCCCACCCGGGCGCCCGCCCCGGCCAGACCGGCGGCGATCGCGGCGCCGATGCCCTGCGTGGAGCCGGTGACCAGAGCGGTGCGGCCCTTCAGATCGATCTGCATGCCGTGAGCCCTTTCCGTGCGGGAGAGATCGAGTACCCCCGGGGGTGTCGCTGAGTACACCCTGGGATACGGGTTCTGCGGCCAGTGTGGTCACGCCCCCGCTCCGTAGCGTCGAGGGCGAGACACAGGGCGAGTCGACGAAGGGGGACGACGACGATGTTCCGCACCGGCCCACGACAGGACCAGGCCCCGGGTCCCGGGGCGGAGGCGCTGCGGCTGGTCAAGGTCACCAAGACCTACGCGGGCGCCGACAGCGCCGTGACCGCCCTGGACGGGGTGACGCTGGGACTGGGGCGTGGCACCTTCACGCCGGTCATGGGGCCGTCCGGTTCCGGCGAGTCGACGCTGCTCAGTTGCGCGACGGGGCGCGACCGGCCCGACAGCGGGATCGTGCGGGTCAACGGCACGGGTTCGTGTAGGTGCTGCTGGTCAACTTCCTCTATGTGGTGACCAGTTATCGCGAGCGGGAGTTCGGGCGGCAGCGGCTGGCCGGGGCGACTCCCGGGCCGGTGCTGGGCGTGGTGGGCGTGGAGGGTCTGGTGCTCACGGCCGTCGGGGTCTTCTTCGGCACCGTGGCGGCGCTGGCGGGGATCCGTCCCGTTCACCGTGGTCCGCACCGACGCGGCGCTGCCGGAGCAGACCTTCGGGGTGCGGCTCGCGGTCGTGGCGGTCGCCGCGGCGGTGACGATGGGCACGGGTCTCGCCACGGCCCGGCGGGTGCTGCGCACCCCGGCGGTGCGGGCGGTGACGTCGGCCGCGTGAGGACAAGGGCCGGGCAAACGGGCGGTCACGGCGGCGACCGCCCCTTCACCACGGGCAGGGCAACGGGCGGTGACGGTGGGGGCCGCCCCTTCACCTCGGGCAGGACAACAGGCGGTCACGGTGGCCGCCGCCCCTTCACCACGTGCGGGGCAACGGGCGGTCGCCGTGGCGGTCGCCCTCTTTACCGCATGCCGGAGGCGTCCAGCAGCGCGGTCACCGTCGCCGTGGTCAGGCCGTCCAGCGTCTCGATCCGTGCTCCGGCCCGGGCGCTGGCCCCGTCGAAGACCAGCATCAGCTGACGGGCGAGCAGCCCCGCGTCGCGCGCGCCGCCCTCCGCGGCCTGCGTGCGGAAGAAGCCGAGCAGCCACTCCTTCGCCCCGCGGGCGACGACGCTCGCCGGGTGCTCGGGATCCTTCAGCTCGACCAGCGCGGCGAGATAGGGGCAGCCCTGGTAGGCGGGCTCGGCCGAGGCCTTCTCCAGCCGTTCGAAGACGTGCAGGATCCTCTCGCGCGGGGCAGCGGCCTCCTCCTGCGGGCCGGGAGCAAGCCGCTCTTCGTACTCGGGGAGCCGTCGGGCCAGGCTCGCCGCGAGGACCTCGTCCTTGCTCGCGAAGAGCTGGTACATGGATCGCTTCGAGACCCCGGCGCTCCGGCACAGCGTCTCGACACCGAGGGAGACGCCCTCGCGGTAGAACAGCTCGGCCGCCGCGTCGAGGAGCCGGTCCCTGGTGGACGCCTTGTCGGTTGTGGCCATACGGGCGAGAGTACCGCGCACCGGGCGGCATGGAAACCGATCGGTTTAACCAATCGCCCGGACGAGACCCCCGTGACAGCGTGGGTGAACAAGCGCTTAGATAGTGCTCCGTCTGTCCGTCCGTCCCACGCCGCCGTTCTGGAGGCCCCGTTGTTCACATCCGTCGACGACGTCTCCGCACGCCTCGCCGAGACCGGCTACCTCGCCTCCCCCGCCGTCGCCACCACCGTCTTCCTCGCTGCCCGGCTCGGCAAGCCGCTCCTGGTGGAGGGCCCGGCCGGAGTCGGCAAGACGGAACTCGCCAAGGCCGTCGCCGCGGTGGCCGGGGCGCGGCTCGTCCGCCTGCAGTGCTACGAGGGGGTCGACGAGTCCCGCGCCCTGTACGAGTGGAACCACGCCAAGCAGCTCCTGCGCATCAGCGCGGGCCGCGACGAGACGTGGGACGAGGCCCGTACGGACATCTTCAGCGAGGAGTTCCTGCTGCCGCGACCGCTGCTGACCGCGATCCGGGGCGACGACCCGACGGTGCTGCTGATCGACGAGACCGACAAGGCGGACGTCGAGGTGGAGGGCCTGCTGCTGGAGGTGCTCAGCGACTTCCAGGTGACCGTCCCCGAGCTGGGCACGATCACGGCGACGCGCCGCCCCTTCGTCGTTCTCACGTCCAACGCCAGCCGGGAGCTGTCCGAGGCGCTGCGCCGGCGCTGCCTCTTCCTGCACATCGGCTTCCCCGAAGAGGAGCTGGAGCGCCGGATCGTACGGCTGAAGGTGCCCGGCCTCGACGAGGCGCTGGCCCGCTCGGTCGTGCGGGTCGTGGGCGCGCTGCGGGCGATGGACCTGCGCAAGGTGCCGTCGGTCGCCGAGACCGTCGACTGGGCGCACACCCTGCTCACCCTCGGCGCCGACTCCCTCGACGAGACGGTCGTGCGGGCCACGCTCGGGGTGCTGCTCAAGCACCAGGACGACGTCCTCAAGGCTTCGGCCAAGCTCGACCTGGACGCCCTGTGACGACGTCGGCGGGCGTCGCCGAGCGGCTGACGTCCCTGGTCGGGGCGCTGCGCGCGCACGGCATGCGGATCGGCACCGGCGAGAGCGTCGACGCGGCGCGAGCGGTCGGGGAACTCGGCCTCGCGGACCGGGAGCTGCTGCGCGAGGGGCTCGCGGCGACCCTGCTGCACGGGCACGGACAACGGCAGGTGTTCGACCCGGTCTTCGACCTCTACTTTCCGCGCGGCGTGGGCGGCCCTGATCAGCGAGCCGCCGGGCGGGCGGACCTGCGGGACCGGCTGGCCGACGCCCTGACCGCCGACGACCGGGCGTTGCTGGGCCGGCTGGCGATCGAGGCGGTCGACGGTTTCGGCGGCTACGGTTCCTCGCCGGAGTCGGACGGCTGGTCGTCGTACCAGACGCTCGAACGGCTGCGGCCGCAGACGCTGCTGGCCCGGGTGCGCGACAACATCCGGGGGCAGGGCGGGAATCAGGGGTTCGCGGACCGGCTGCTGGAGGACGAGGTCCGGCGGCGCATCGACGTCTTCCGCGCTCTGGTGGCGGCGGAGGCGCGGCGGCGGGTCGCCGAGCGGCGCGGCCGGGACGAGATCGCCCGGCGGGGGGTGGCCCCGACCGCCGACCGGGTCGATTTCCTGTTCGCCGGGCAGGACCGGCTGGCCGAGCTGCGCAGGACGGTCCAGCCCCTGGCGCGCAAGCTCGCGACCCGGCTGGCCGCCCGGCGCCGTCGCGCCTCGCGGGGCGCGATCGATCTGCGGCGGACCCTGCGCGGTTCGCTGTCCACGGGCGGGGTGCCGATGAAGCCGGTGCTGCGCAGGCGGCGTCCCATGCGCCCCGAACTGGTGCTGCTGTGCGATGTGTCGGGGTCGGTCTCCGGCTTCTCCGACTTCACGATGCTGCTGGTGCAGGCGCTGCACGACCAGTTCAGCAAGGTGCGGGTGTTCGCCTTCGTCAACCGCATCGACGAGGTGACCGGCCTGCTGGAGCGCGGCCGGGCCGACCCGGAGGGACTGAGCAGCCGGATCCAGGGGGAGGCGGCGATCATGGGCTACCACGGCAGCAGCGACTACGGCATGGCGCTGGGCGAGTTCGCCGAGCGGTACGCGGACGCGGTCGGTTCGCGCACGACCGTGTTCGTGCTGGGTGACGCCCGCACGAACCGGAGCGACCCGAACCTGCCCGCCGTGCGGCAGATCGCCGAACGCGCCCGCCGCGTCCACTGGCTGAACCCGGAGCAGCGCTCCCGCTGGGGCACGGGCGACTCCGTCGCGCCCGCCTACGCCGAGCTGGTCACGATGCACGAGTGCCGCAACGCCCGGCAGTTGAGCGCACTGGTGGCGCGGTTGCTGCCGGTGTGATCAGGCAGCGGTGAGCTGGGGGTAGAGGGCGGCCGGGTCGGCCGCGAGCCCGGCCTTGACCTGCCGCGAGATGTCGTCGGCCAGGACCTCGTAGGCGCCGGAGGCGATGCCGTCGAGGGCCTGGGCCGCGACGGATCCGGCACTGGACTTGGGGGCGTCGACCCCGACGGTCATGTCCGTGTCCACGTAGCCGACGTGGAGGCCGGTGACGTCGATCCCCCGCGGCTTGAGGTCCAGGCGCAGCGAGTTGGTCTGCGACCAGAAGGCGGCCTTGGAGGCGCTGTAGGAGCCGGCGAGGCCGATCCAGGACAGCACGGAGTGGACGTTGAGGATGTGGCCGCCGCCGTTGCGCTCGATGACGGGGACGAAGGCCCGGGTCACCAGGAGCGGCCCGTAGAAGTTGGTCTCGAACTCGCGGCGCACGTCCTCCACGGGCGAGTCGAGGAAGTTGGCGTTCACCGACGCACCGGCGTTGTTGATCAGCAGGGTGACGTCCTGTGCCCGTTCGGCGGCCGCGGCGACGGACTCGGGGTCGGTCACCTCCAGGGCCAGCGGTACGGCGTCGGGGTGCGTGACGGTGCGGGGGTCGCGGGCGGTCGCGTACACCTTCCGCGCGCCCCGCTCGTACAGGGCCTCGACCAGCGCCCGGCCGATGCCGCGGCTGCCGCCGGTGACCAGGGCGACGGAATTTTCGATGGCGGTCATGGGAGTCTCCACTCATTGCCCACAGCACGGAAACCGATCGGTTTCCCATGACGGGAAGCGTAAACCGATCGGTTTCCGAGGGCAAGGGCGGGGCTCGTTACTCCTTCTTCGCGTACTCCTTCGCCGTCTGCCCCTCGAAGTCGTAGACCACGACCTGTTCGTCCCCCACCACCCAGGCGTCGTGACCGGGCGAGACGACGAAGATGTCGCCGGGACCGACCTCGGTCTCCCCGCCGTCGTCCATGAGGATGTGCATGCGGCCCTGGACCATGCAGCAGTAGTGATGCATCTGGCAGGTCGCGGTGCCCGCGATCGGGCCCACGGACTCCGTCCAGCGCCAGCCGGGCTCGAAGGTGGCCACGGCGAAGTCGAGCTCCGTCATGTGGACTGCTTCGAGGTGGCCGCGGGGGAAATCACGCCGCTCATCGGGCTTGTCGAGCGTCTTCACTTCCAACATGACGCGCTCCCTTCCGGCCGCGGCATACCGCGGCCGGGGCCGGCTCTCCCCGGCGGCCCTGGACACCGCCGTCGACGGCCGGCCCGCTACCACTCAATCGTCCGTCCTGCCACCCGGGGACGCCATTCGGGGAACGTCCGCTCAGCCGCCGCTGCCGCAGAGCTCGGCGAAGCGCCCGGCGTCGATGTTCCCGCCGGAGATGACGACGCCGACCCGGCGGGGCAGTGCGCCCGCACGGCCGGTGAGCAGGGCCGCCAGCGGGGTGGCGCCGCTCGGCTCGACGACGATCTTCAGGCGCTCGAAGGCGAACCGCATCGCGTCCCGGATCTCGTCGTCGGTGACCAGGACGACGTCGTCGAGGAGCCGTTGGTTGACCGAGAAGGTCAGCTCGCCGGGTGTGTGCAGGGCCTGGCCGTCGGCGATGGTGTGCGGGACCGGGATGCTGACGCGCCGGCCGGCCTCCAGCGAGCGCTTCGTGTCGTCCCCGGCCTCCGGCTCGACGCCGATGGTGCGGATGCCGGGATGCAGGCCCTTGGCCGCCGTGGCGCTGCCCGCCATCAGCCCGCCACCGCCGACCGGCGTGAGCAGCGCGTCCAACTCTCCGACCTCTTCGAGGAGTTCGAGTGCGGCCGTGCCCTGCCCGGCCATGACGTGGGGGTGTTCGTACGGCGGGATGAGAGCGAGGCCGCGTTCGGCGGCGAGGGCTTCGGCGATGGCGACGCGGTCGCCGGTGTAGCGGTCGTACGTGACGATCTCGGCGCCGTAGCCGGCGGTGGCCGCCCGCTTGGACGGCGGGGCGTCCTCCGGCATCACGATGACCGCGGTGGTGCCCAGCTCGCGGGCGGCCAGGGCGACGGCCTGGGCGTGGTTGCCGGAGGAGTAGGCGGCGATCCCCCGGGAGAGCTGCTCGGGGGTGAGGCGGGAGGCGGCGTTGTAGGCGCCGCGGAACTTGAAGGCGCCCACGCGCTGGAAGTTCTCGCACTTGAGGTGGACTTCGGCGCCGGTGAGGGCGTCGAGGGTGCGGGAGCGCAGCACGGGGGTGCGGTGGGCGACGCCCTTGAGGCGGGCGGCGGCATCGCGGACGTCGTCGAGGGTGACCGGTGGGGTGGTGGTCGTCACGCGGGTCCTCCGGTGGAAGTGTCGTGGGCCGCCCGGGCCCGGGAGAGGTAGTTGTAGGCGGAGGCGCGGGAGATGCCGAGCCGGGCGGCGACCTGCTCGACGGCGCCGCGCACGGCGAAGACTCCGCGGGTGTCCAGCCCGTCGAACAGCTCCAGGCGCTCCGCGCGGTCGAGCTCCGCCCAGCTGCCCCGCTGCTTCGACTGGTGGACGTCGACGAGGGCATCGACCACGGCGTCGATGTCGTTGCCGAAGGTGGTGGTCGGCAGCTCCGCCGGGGCGGCGCCGAGTCCGGCGAGCGCGCCGAGCAGGCCGTGGACCTGGGTGACGGCACCGACGTCGACGTTGACACAGAGGGCGCCGAACACGGCTCCCGTGGAGTCCCGCAGCACCATCGTGGAGGACTTCACCCGTGTGCCGTCGCGGGTACGGGTGACGTAGTTCAGTTCGTCCTCCGCCTCGTCGCCACGGGCGAGGACGCGCATGCCGATCTCGCTCATCGCGCCACCGACCACGCGCCCGGTCAGGGATCCGGCCACGGCGACCACCGACACCTCGGGGTTGCGGTAGTCGTGCAGCACGACCTCGCACACCGGCCCGAAGGTCGCGGCGATCCCGCCCACGACCGGCCTCAGCGCGGCGAGGATCGCGTCCCGCTCGGCATCAGGCTCACTGCTCATCCATCCCCCTCTCGACTCCCACCCACTTTAGACCACACGTCCAGTACTTGGATAGACAGTCCAACTCATCACCAGCGGCGAGGGAACGCGCCGCCGGGTGGCCGACGTCGAGGCGGGAACGTCGGTTTCGTCGTGCCGCAGGCGGCCCCGTGCAGATGCGAGTCGTTGATGCCGGGCAGCACGGTCCGGCCGCCCAGCTCGACGATCCGGGTGCCGGGTCCGGCCAGGGCGGCACCTCCACGCCGCTGCCGGAGGCCAGGATGTCCCGGCCGCGCACGGCGATGCCCTCGGCGACGGTGAACCCGGCGCCCCAGGTGAGCACCTGTCCGCGGGTCAGGACGAGGGTGGGAGCGGTGTCGCTCACGGATGACCACGACTTCGACGTCGCGTGCCGCGACAACGACCACGTCACCTTCGGCAAGGGCAGCCCCCACCCGCGCCTGGGCAACCTGCTCGCCCGCATCGAGATCCGCATCGTGTTCGAGGAGCTGATCCCGCGCCCGGCGGACATCCGCCTCACCGGTGACGTCCCGAGGGTCCGCTCCAATTTCGTCAACGGCGTCAAGAAGCCGCCGGTTGAGGTCGCCCTGGCCTGACGCGGGCTTCCGCACGGGGGGTCGGAACCGGGAACGGCACCCCGCCGGGCCGGTGCATGCTCCGGACATGCGTCGTTCCGCGGTCGGCGAGAGGCTGGAAGGTGTCGACACGGTCACGCGTTCCGAGGAGATCGTCATGGACACCGCCACCCTGGAAGACATGCGCACCACGCTGCGGGGGCCGGTGATCGGCCCTCGGGACGCCGGATACGACGAGGCGCGCAAGATCTACAACGCGATGATCGACAAACGGCCCGCCGCCCTCGTGCCGTGCACGGACGCCGCCGACGTGATGGCGGCGGTCGGCTACGTCCGCGAGCACGGCCTGGAACTCGCAGTGCGGGGCGGCGGGCACAGCGGCCCCGGTCTGTGCCTGGTGGACGACGGCGTGACGGTCGACCTCTCGCCGATGCGCTGGGTGCGGGTCGACCCGGAGGCGCGGACAGCCGAGGTGGGTGGCGGCAGCCGGCTCGGCGACCTCGACCACGCCACCCAGGCCTTCGGACTCGCCACCCCTACCGGCATCATCTCCATGACGGGCGTCGGGGGCCTCACCCTCGGCGGCGGCCACGGCTACCTCACCCGCAAGTACGGGCTGACCGTGGACAACCTGATCGCCGCGGACGTGGTGCTGGCCGACGGCAGCTTCGTCACCGCGAGCGAAACCGAGCACCCGGACCTGTTCTGGGCCCTGCGGGGCGGCGGCGGCAACTTCGGCATCGCGACCGCCCTCACCTACCGGCTGCACCCGGTGGGCACGGTCGGGGCCGGGGTGACGGTCTGGCCGGTCGACAGCACCCGTGAAGTGCTGGCCTGGTACCGCGAGTTCCTCCCGCAGGCACCCGAGGACGTCTACGGCTTCTTCGCCGTCCTCGTCGTCCCGCCCGCCCCGCCCTTCCCCGAGGAACTCCACGGCAAGAAGGTGTGCGGCGTCGTATGGTGCCTCACGGGGGACCTGGACGCGCTCGACGACACCCTCTCGGTGGTGAACGACGCGGGCCGGCCGGCCTTCCACTTCACGACGCCGATGCCGTACGACCAGCTGCAGGGCATGTTCGACGAGCTGATCCCGACCGGCTACCAGTGGTACTGGCGGGGCGACTTCTTCGACAGCATCCCCGACGCGGCCCTGGACGTGCACCTCGAGTACGGGCGGAGCATCCCCACACCGCTGTCGCTGATGCACCTCTACCCGATCGACGGAGCCGCCCACCAGGTCGGCCCCGACGACACCGCGTGGAGCTACCGGGACGCGCTCTGGTCCGGCGTCTTCGCCGGTGTCGATCCCGACCCGGCCAACGCCGCGACGATCAGGCAGTGGTGCGTGGACTACCAGGAGGCGCTGCACCCGTACTCCATGGGCGGCTCGTACGTGAACTTCATGGGCTCGGGCGAGGGCCGGGAACGGGTCCGGGCGACGTACCGCGACCACTACGACCGGCTCGCCAGGATCAAGCGGACCTACGACCCGGACAACCTCTTCCACGCCAACCAGAACATCGAACCGGCGCGCGGGTGACGACCACGTGGCGCCGAGCACCCGGTCGGTGACCCGGCAGTCGGTGCGGCGCCTGGAGTGACGGGACGTGTGATCCAGACCACTGCCGTGGAGTGGGGGCCTCCGGCAGGGCCACGGCAGAATCCCCCGCGTGGACATCACCGCGCAGGAGCTCAATCGAGCCACCCTCGGCCGCCAGTTGCTGCTGGGGCGGGAGGCGATGGGGGCCGGGGAGGCGGTGCGTCGCGTGGTGGCACTCCAGGCGCAGCACGCCGCTTCGCCCTACGTCGCGCTGTGGAACCGGCTGGCCGGGTTCGCGCCGGCCGAGCTGGACGCCGCCTTCTCGGAACGCGCGGTGGTCAAGGCGACCCTGATGCGGATCACGCTGCACGCGGTCCACGCGGACGACTACCAGCTGTTCCGGGAGGCGATGCAGCAGACGCTGTACGCGTCCCGGCTCGGGTACCGCTTCGCCGCGGTGGGGCTCCCGCCGGCCGACGGCCAGGCGCTGGTCCCCGAGTTGCTGGACTTCGCGGACCGGCCGCGGACGGCCGCCGAGGTGCAGGACTGGCTGGCGCGGCGGGTCGGTGAGGAGCGCAAGGCCGGGGCGTGGTGGGGGCTCAAGGCGTACGCGCCGCTGCTCCACGTCCCGACCGGCGGACCGTGGTCGTTCGGCCCCCGGTCGTCGTTCGCCGCGGCGCGGACCGGCCCCGTCCCCGAAGGGCGGGAGACGATGGCGGAGGCTTTGAACCACCTCGTCCTGCGCTATCTGGCGGGCTTCGGGCCCGCGTCGGTGGCGGACGTCGCACAGTTCGCCATGGTGCCGCGGGCGCCGGTACGCCGTGCGCTGCTCGCCCTCGGCGACGCCGTGCAGCAACTGCGGGGCCCCGACGGGACCGTTCTGTACGACGTGCCGGGCGCCTCGCGCCCACCGGCGGACACTCCCGCCCCGCCCCGGCTCATGGCCATGTGGGACAGCGTCCTGCTGGCCCACGGCGACCGCAGCCGCGTGATCCCCCCGGCGTATCGCCGTCTGGTGATCCGGGTGAACGGCGACGTGCTGCCCACGCTGCTGGTCGACGGCCGGGTCGCCGGCGCGTGGCGCGCGCTCGACGGCGGCATCGAGGCCACGGCCTTCCACGACCTGCCGACCACCGTGTGGGACGGACTCGCCGAGGAGGCCGCGTCGTTGACGGCCCTGCTGGCCGACCGCGACCCCGAGGTCTACCGCCGCTACCACCACTGGTGGCCGAAACTCCCCGACGGCCAGGTGCGCCTGCTCAAGGGCTGAAGCGCGCCGAGTTCCCCCGGCTCGGCTCGGAAACCAGGTCGACGGCTTCTGGTCCGGCCGGGCTCCCCCGGCCCCGTGCGAGACGTGACGTCGCGTCAATGATGGGCATGGACCACGGCGTGGCCCTTGCCGCGGCCGATCATCCACTTGTTGACCGGGGTCGTGATCAGGAAGGCGACCGCGAAGCCGCCCAGGAGGGCGTACCAGAAGAGACCCTCCGACAGTTCGGCGTCCATCGCGCCCGGGGTGAGGGCGATGATGAGGTTGTCCACGAGTTCCATCACCGCGATCGAGACCGTGTCCGCGGCGAGGGCGACCCGGATCGCGGCCTTGAGGTCGAGGCCGGCGCGCAGGACCGCGAACAGGGTGAACGAGTAGCCGAAGAGGAACGCGAGCCCGATCGCCACCACCATGGTGGGCACGTTGCCCCATCCCGCGGCCGTGCCGATCACCATGCCGAGGATCTCGCCGATCGCACACCCGGTCAGACAGTGCAGCGTCGCCTTCACGGCGGTCCCCCAGGACGCGGTCCCGTGCCGATGCTTCCCAGGTTCATGAGCGGTGTGGTCCATGAGGCCGACTATATACCCCCCAGGGGTATGCGTGCGAGGGGTCGGCGAAGGCTCGCCGGGCGCTCCCGCGGAGCGACCGGCACCGCTCGACGGCCGGCCGGACGATCGACCTAGAGTGGGTCGCCATGACGACCCACCCGACGCCATCGCCCGAGCCGACCCGGCCGTCCCGGCAGACGGGGGCGACTTCGCCGTCCCACGCGCCACGGGACTACCTCTCCGAGCTGTTCTCCCTGGAGGGCCGGGTCGCGGTGGTCACCGGCGGCAGTTCCGGGATCGGCCGCGCCATCACCGGCGCCCTCGCGCGGGCCGGGGCGAGCGTGGTGGTCGTGGCCCGCGGCGAGGCCGGGCTGGCCGCGACGACCGAGGAGCTCACGGCCCAGGGCTGCCGCGCCTCGTGGGTCAGCGCGGATCTGAGCACCCGCGAGGGGGTGCGGACGGCCGCCGAGCGGGCTGCAGGGGTGTTCGGGGAGCCCGACGTCCTCGTCAACAGCGCGGGGATCAACCTGCGTCCGCCGATGGACGAGCTCGGCGAGGACGTCTGGGACGCCACGATGGCGGTCAACCTGGAGGCTCCGTTCCTGCTGGGGCAGCGCTTCGGCCCCGGCATGGCGGAGCGCGGGTACGGGCGGATCATCCACATCAGCTCGCAGCAGGCGCATCGCGCGTTCGTCCAGAGCGGCGCCTACGGCGCCTCCAAGGGCGGGCTGGAGGCACTGGCGCGTTCCCAGGCCGAGGCGTGGTCGCCGCGCGGGGTGACCTGCAACCTCCTCGTGCCGGGCTTCGTCATGACAGCGCTCAACGCGCGGCTGTCCTCGGACCCGGAGAAGGTGGCCGCCCTCGCCGCCCGCACGATGATCGGGCGCAACGGCCTCGCCGAGGACTTCGCGGGCGCGGCGGTCTTCCTGGCGAGCGCGGCGTCCGCCTATGTCACCGGGCAGTCGGTCTTCGTCGACGGCGGGCTGTCCGTCCACTGACGCCGCCCCCGGCGTCGGCCGGGGTCCCCCGAACGGCGAGCGGCCGACGGGCGACGGGCGACGGGCGGTGTCACGCTGGGCACACAGGCCCCGCGGAAGGGAAAACATCGCCATGATCACGACGGACTACGTCCCCGGTTCCCCCTGCTGGCTCGACCTGGGCGCTCCGGACGTCCCGGCCGCCGCCGCGTTCTACGGCGCCGTCCTCGGCTGGGACTACGAGTCCATGGGCGAGAGCGAGGACTTCGAGGGCGGGATGTTCAAGAAGGACGGCAAGATCGTCGCCGGGCTCGGCAAGCTCACCGAGGAGGGCGCGCGTCCGGCCTGGATGCTCTACTACAGCGTCACCGACGCGGACGCCACGACGCAGGCCGTGCAGCAGGCGGGCGGCACCGTGCGGGTCTCGCCGATGGACCTCGACGACTGGGGCCGGATGGCGCAGTACAGCGACCCGCTGGGCGGTCAGTTCGCGGTCTGGGAGCCGGGCACGAACAAGGGCATGGAGCTGGTGGACCAGCCGGGCTCGTTGTCGTGGACCGAGCTGTACACGACCGACGCCGCGGGCGCGCGGGACTTCTACGGCGGCCTCTTCGGCTGGCAGTTCAGCGACATGCCGCTGCCGGGCGGGGCGGGCACGTACACCCTGATCACCCCGGCGGGGCTCCCCGAGGACCGGATGCAGGGCGGGCTCATGCAGCTCGGCAAGGAGGACCTGACCGTGACGGGCGGACGGCCGTACTGGCACCCGGTCTTCGCCGTGGAGGACTGCGACGCCGCGGTGGCCCAGGTCACCGGGAACGGCGGCAGCGTGCAGATGGGCCCGGTGGACATGGAGGGTGTCGGACGGCTCGCCGTCTGCCTCGACCCTGCCAACGCGGACTTCGTGCTGCTCGCCCCGTCCGAGAGCTGAGCGGCCGCCCCGGCACGACCACCGCCGCGACATGAGCGAAAAGCCCGATCCTGCAGATGAACTCCAGCTCGTCCGGCTGGCGAAGAGCTGGGCCGAGGCGATCGTCTCCGACGACCCCGCGCGGATCGCGGGGTTCATGGCGGACGAGTGGGTCATCGTCTCCGCGTCCGGGATCGACCCGCGGGAGAAGTTCCTCTCCCTCTTGGCGTCCGGCGCGCTCACCCACTCGGCGATGGACCTCAGGACCGATCCCCGCGTCCGCGTCCATGGAGACACCGCGCTGGTGACGTGCCGGGTGACGAACACCGCCCACTACGAGGGCGAGCGTTACGACGCCGACGAGTGGACGACGGATGTGTTCGTGCGGCGGCAGGGCCGCTGGCTGTGCGTGCTGAGCCACATCACGCCCGCGGCCCCCGCCTGAGGCGCGAACCCTTCTTGCATATGATGCGCAAATGCGCGACTACAGCATCAGGGAAGCCGCCGCGGCCGACATCGACGGGGCCCGGGCGGTGATGCTCGACGCCGTGTACCGCGACTTCGGCACGGGCTACGTGCCGCGCTGGCACGCCGACATCATCGATCCGGTGCCGTTCTACGTGACGCCGCCCCGGCACGCCCTCCTGGTGGCCGTGGACGAGCGGGACGGGACGGTCGCGGCCACGGCGGCACTGGACGCGCGCGGCCCGGAGCACCCGCCGAACCCGCGGTGGCTGGCCGAGCGGTTCCCCTCGGGCGAGACGGCCCAGCTGCGGCGGGTGTACGTACGCCCCGAGCACCGGCGGCGCGGCCTGGCCCGTCAACTGGTGGACCGCCTGCTGGAGTTCGCCCGGACCGACGGCGGATACAGGTCCGTGTACCTGCACACCTATCCGCACTCCCCGGGCGCGCTGGGCCTGTGGCGGGCACTGGGCAAGGCCGTCTGCGACGAGCGGGAGGAGGTGCCCGGCGGAGGCAGCGGCGTCGTGCACTTCGAAATACCACTCACATAACGAAAATGGTATTCATATACGCTATGAGAACTCCCCGCCGGCTTATAGCCGGGCTGTTCGTGCTGCCCTTGCTCTCCGGCTGTTTCGCGTCGTCCGGTGACGACGCGTCGGCCTCCTCCGGCTCCGGCAACGGCGCCCGGCTGCGCGTCGCCCTGCCCTTCGCCCCGACCGAGAACTACTCGCCGTACGGCCAGGACGCGATGATCCTGTCCCGGCTCGGCGTCATCGAAGGGCTGACCAAGCTGGACGCGAACGGCACGGCGGTCCCCGCGTTGGCCGAGTCGTGGAGCAGGGAGAACGGCGGCAAGAGCTGGCTGTTCACCCTGCGGGACGCGAGGTTCCAGGACGGCGAGGCCGTCACCGCCGAGGCCGTCGCCGCCGCCCTCACCGCCGCCGGCAGGGCCGACCCGGCACCGGCGGCGCTCGCGGGAGTGAAACTGACCGCCGCGGCCGAGGACGACCAGCGGGTCCGGGTCAGCACCGCCGAGGCCGACCCCGTCCTGCCGTTGCGACTGTCGAACCCCTCCCTGGCGGTGTTCGCGCCCAAGGCGTACGACAGGAAGGGCACGGTGAACGTCGAAGGCACCGCCACCGGCCCCTTCGCACTCACCAAGATCGACGGTGACACCGCGGCCACGCTGAACCGCTTCGACGACTACTGGGGCGGCCGGGCCCAGGCGTCCGGCGTCACCGCCCGGTTCGTCTCCGACGGCACCGCCCGCGCCAACGCCCTGCGCACCGGCGACGTCGACATCGCCGAGTCCCTGCCCGTCGCCCAGGTCGCCTCCCTGGACAAGGACGAGGTCCACGAGGTCGACACCGCCCGCAACACCAGCCTGTACCTCAACACCAAGTCCGGCGCGTTCACCGACGCGGGGCTGCGGGCGGCCGCACGCGAGGCGATCGACACCTCGGTCATCGCCAAGGGCGCCTACGAGGGGTACGCCGTGCCCGCGCAGGGCCTGTTCGGCCCGGCCCTGACCTGGGCCGCCGGCAAGCGCGTCGAACCGACCGGGCGGGCGCGGGCGACCCGCCCCGGCGGCGAGCGCATCACCCTGGCCGCCTACAGCGACCGGCCCGAGCTGCCGGAGACCGCCCAGGTGCTCCAACAGCAGTTGGAGAAGGCGGGGTTCGAGGTGAAGCTGGAGGTGCGCACGTATGCGCGCCTCGAAGGCGACCTGCTGGGCGGCAAGTTCGACGCCGCGGTCTTCTCCCGCAACATGATGCTGGACACCGGCGACCCGGTCACCGTCCTCGCGAGCGACTACACCTGCGACGGCTCCAACAACCTGTCGTTCCTGTGCGACAAGAAGGTGGACAAGCTGGTCGCCGCCGCCCAGGCCGAGTCCGGCACCGCCGAGCGGCAGGACGCCGCCATGAAGGCGGAGGCGGCCGTCCTCGGCACCGACTCGGTCATCCCGCTGGTGCACCAGAAGCTCGTCGCGGGCATCGCGACGTCCGTCCAGGGCGCGCTGCCCGACCCGTACGAACGCACCCTCATCGGGATGGGGACCAGGCGCTGAACAGCTCGAACCCACCCTGGACGAACGGTGCCGCCGCCCGAGTACGCGCACTCGCGGGCGGTGGCGCCCCGCAGCTGCTGTGGCGGACCGTACTCGTGGCCGCCCTGGTGTGCGGCGTCGGCCTGCTGCCGTGGCTGTCGCGTACCGACCCCGCGCTGACCGTGCTCAGGGCGCGGTCGGCGGACCGCGACCCCGATCCCGAGACCCTGCGCGTCATCCGCGACGAACTCGGCCTGGACGACGGCCCCTTGGCGTTGCTCGGTCACTGGCTGGGCGGGCTGCTGCACGGCGACGCCGGCACGTCCTGGGTGTCCGGCAGCCAAGTGCTGCCCGGCGTCGTACAGGCCCTCGGCGCGTCGCTGCTGCTGATGGCCGGCGCCCTGGTGGTCGCCGCGGGTACGGCGGCCGCCGTCTGCGCCCGTACGCTCCGGCTGGGCGCGCGGGGCCGGCTCGGGGCGGCGCGCCGCCCCGGCGGGACGGCGACGGCGGTACTGGCCGCGCTGCCCGAGTTCCTCGTCGCCGCGGTGCTGGCCTCGGTGATCGGCGTGCAGCTGGGCTGGCTGCCCGCCCTGGGCTGGTACGGCCCGCAGTGGATGGTGCTGCCCTCGCTCGCCCTCGGCCTGACCGCCGGGGCGGTCCTGGGACGGATGCTCGACGACCTGCTGCCCGGCGCGTTCGCGGAGCCCTGGGCGACGGCGGCCGCGGCGCGCGGGGCTGCGTCGAGGTCGGTGGCGCGGCAGGCGGTGCGCCGCTGTGTGCCCGGACTGCTGCCGAACCTGGCGCTGTTCGTGGTCGGCCTGACCGGCGGATCGGTCGCCGTCGAGCAGATCTTCGACATCCCGGGTCTGGGCCGGCTGACCCTGCAGGCCGCACTCGCCCAGGACCTGCCCGTCCTGCAGACCGGCACCCTCGCCCTCGTCCTGCTCGCGGCCGGAGCGGGGCTCCTCGCCCGGCTCGCCGCCCGCTTGCTGATCGGTCCGGCGCTGCGCGACGGCGCCCTGCAGTCCCTGCACCGGCCCCGGCCGCCCGCGCCCCGCACACTCCCCCTGCTCTACGGAGGGCTGCTGGCCGCCGTCATCGGCTTCGGGCTGCCCCGCGACCCGCTCGCCCTGGACACCCTCGCCCGGCTGCACGCCCCCTCCCCCGAGCACCCCTTCGGCACGGACGCGCTCGGCCGGGACATGCTCGCCCGCATCTCCCACGGCGCGCTGACCACCCTCGGCACCGCCCTCGCGGTGAGTGCCGCCGCTCTCGCCGCCGGGCTGCTGCTGGGGCTGCTGCCGAGGGTGTCCGGGCCGCTGGTCGACACCCTCAGTGCCGTACCGCCCGTCCTGGCCGGGCTCCTCGTCACCGGCGTCATGGGCAGCGGGCCCTGGACGCCCGCGTTCGCCGTGGCCGTCGTGGCCTGGTGCCCGCTGGCCGCGCACACCTCCTCCCTGCTGCGGCAGGAGCGCGCGACCACGCACCTGACGGCCACCCGGGCGCTGGGCGCCGGCCGCTGGTACCTGCTCCGGCACGAACTGCTGCCCGCCGCCCTGCCCCCGGTCGCCCGGCACGCCCTGCTCCGGCTGCCGGGCATCGCGCTCAGCCTCGCGGCGCTGGGCTTCCTCGGGCTGGGCGCCCAGCCGCCCTCCCCCGACTGGGGCCTGCTGCTGGCCGAGAACCAGCCGTACGCCGAACGCGCCCCGTGGGCCGTCCTCTTCCCCGCCGCCGTGCTCGCCCTGCTCGGGGCGCTCGCGGTGACGGCCGCGGGCGGCGTACGGCTCCCGCGGCGGCGCACCCGGCCCGCCGGCCCGGCCGGACCGCCCGCGGACCGCGTCGTGCCGGCCCCACGCCGGAAACCGGACCACCCCGACGCCCTCCTGACGCCCGTGTCCGCCTCACGGACGGAAGAACGATGACCGACCCCGCCTCCCGGGCGCCGACCCGCGAGAGTGCCCGCACGTCCGGCGCCGGGAGCCGCTACAGCACCTGGCGCCTGTGCGCGGAACTGTCGCCGCTGCTGCGGCTGCTGATCCTCACCCAGCTCGCCTTCAACATCGGCTTCTACGCCGTCCTGCCGTTCCTCGCCGAGCACCTCGGCAGCGCGATCGGCATGGCGGGCTGGCTGGTCGGGTTCGTGCTCGGGCTGCGCACCTTCAGCCAGCAGGGGCTGTTCGTGGTCGGCGGGTGGCTCGTCGACCGGTTCGGGGTGCGGCCGGTCGTATTGGCGGGGTGCGCGCTCAGGATCGCCGGGTTCGTGTGGCTCGGGTACGCGCGGGCGCCGGAGGCCGTGATCGGGTCGGTGCTGGTGATCGGGTTCGCCGCCGCGCTGTTCTCCCCCGCCGTGGAGTCCGAGGTGGCCCGCCAGGCGGTGGCCCGGGAGGAGTGCGGCCACGGCCCGCGCACCCGGGTCCTCGCCCTGTTCAGCGTGGCGGGCCAGGTCGGGGCGTTCGCCGGGCCGCTGCTCGGCGCGCTGCTGCTCGCCGTGGACTTCCGCACCGCGTGCCTCGCGGGTGCCGCGGTCTTCGTCGTCGTCCTCGCCGGGCACCTGTGGCTGATGCCGCAGCACATCCCCGGCCGGGTCCGCGTCCGCGAGCGCGGCGGGGCCCGGGCTCTGCTGCGCAACCGGCGTTTCCTCGCCCTGTGCTGTGCCTACGGCTCCTATCTGCTCGCCTACAACCAGCTGTATCTGGCCCTGCCGGACGAGGTGCAGCGCGCTGCGGGCTCCCAGACGCCGCTGTCCTGGCTCTTCGCCCTGTCCTCGGTGCTGGTGGTGTTCACCCAGCTGCCGGTGACCCGCTGGGCGGGCGACCGGCTCGATCTGCGCCGCTCGATGACCGCGGGGCTGCTGCTGATCGCGGCCGGTTTTGCGGTGGTGGCCGCGGCCCGCCCGGCGGGCTGGACCGGCACCGCCGGGCTGCTGCCGGCCGCGGGCTTCGTGATCTTGCTCACCGTGGGGCAGATGCTGGTGGTGCCCGCCGCCCGCGCCTGGGTGCCCGACCTCGCCGAGGAAGGACGGCTCGGGCTCTACACGGGCGCCCTGTCGTCCGTCTCCGGCCTCATCGTCCTGGCCGGCAGCGCGGCCACCGGTTCACTGCTCGACCTGGGGCTGCCGGCCGCCGTGCCGTGGCTGGTCCTCGCGGCCGTACCCGCCCTGGCGGTGGCCCTGTTGCCGCGCCGCGCGAAGGAGGCGGGCGCGGCGGCCTGAGACGGCGCCGGCGCTCCGGGACGCCCGGGCGCGCCGGAATGTCACCCCGGCGGGTGACCTCTTCGCGCGGGATGTGCGAGACAGCGCCCAGTGAGGACTCCGCCGCGGCGATCGGTGGTCACGCCGCGCCAGTATCCTGGGTCGGCTGCGGCACCCCCCACCAATCCCTGTGCAGAAGCGGGGAGTTCGGCTGCGGCGACGACCCTTCCCACACGCATGAGACGAGGACGAGTGCTGCTAGCGGGCCGCTACCGGCTGGATGTTGAGATCGGGCGCGGTGGAATGGGAGAGGTCTGGCGCGCGTACGACGAGACGCTCGCCAGAGCGGTGGCCCTCAAGCTGCTGCTCCCCCAGGACACCGATGCCACGGCGACCTCCCGGTTCCGTCTGGAGGCTCAGACCGCCGGGCGTCTCAACCACCCGAACGTGGTCGGCGTCCTGGACTTCGGCGAGTACGACAACCGGCTGTACCTGGTGATGGAGCTGGTCGAGGGCGACAGCCTCGCCGGGGTGCTGACCGGCTCCGGCGCGCTCCCCGCCGAGCAGGTGGCCGATCTGGCCGCACAGGCGTCCGCCGGGCTCGCCGCCGCGCACGGGCAGGGCATCGTGCACCGGGACGTCAAGCCCGCCAACCTGCTGCTGGACACGAACGGCACCCTGAAGATCGGCGACTTCGGCATCGCGCGGTTCCTCGACGACCCGGGCGCCGCGCTCACCGCTACCGGCCAGATCGTCGGCACCGGCCTGTACCTCGCGCCCGAGCGTGCCCTGGGCAAGCAGGCGGGTCCGGCCTCCGACATGTACTCCCTGGGCTGTGTGCTCTACCAGCTCCTCAGCGGGCGCCCGCCGTTCCAGGCCGACACCGCCGTCGCCCTCCTCCACCAGCACCTCGACTCCGCCCCCGTGCCACCCCGCGAGCTCGGTGTCGCCGGACTGCCGCCCGCGTTCGAGAACTACCTCCTCGGCCTACTCGCCAAGCAGCCCGAGGACCGGCCCACCGCCCAGCAGGCCGCCGAATGGTTCGCCGGCGGCGCCTGGCGGGGCCTGCCCGAGCCGCTGCCGGAGGTCTCGCCGCCGCTGCGGCCCAGGACCACGTCCGCGGCGATGCCCGCCGGGCCGGGCCCCTACGCGGGTGCCGGGACCGGCAACCCGACGACGTACGCGCTGCCCGCGACCACGGGGCACCGCAGCGCGGCCCGGACGGCCCAGGCGGGGCGTTCGGGCCGCTCCCGCGGGCGCGGCGGCCTCGGCAACCGGTCGCGACTGGCCGCGACGGCCGCCGCCGCGGCGCTCTTCCTCGCCGCGATGCTCATCGGCATGCGCTGGTTCTCGCCCGACACGACCGCGGAGAGCACGGAGCCCGACGCGTCCCCGAGCGCGAGCAGCCCCGCCGCCACGCCGTCCACCGACTCCGCGTCGTCCTCCTCTTCCGATTCCGATTCCGAGGCCGGTCCCGGGGCCGGTCCGGCGGCCGGGCCGAGGGCGGCCGACGCGCCGGCCACCGGCACCGTGGCCGATGTCACTCCGACCGCGCCGGCCGCTTCCCCGACGCCTGTTGCGCCGGAGCCCGGCGCCACGACTCCGACGCAGGAAGGGGGCCCCGGCGGGCCGGAGCAGCCGCAGCCGGAGAAGCCGGGCCAGGCCGGGGACGACGGGGAAGGCGACGACGACGGGGACGACGGGAGCGACGACTGACGCGGCCCGGACGGCGCACGGCGGACCCCTGACCGGAGCGCGTGGATCAGCCGGGAGATGCGCCGGTGTGCGAGCGGGCGCCCCCTCGCGCGCCCCTTGGGTGGCTTGTCATCGCCCTTACCCCGGCCTTATTGTCACCAGGCCTTGGTGAACGGGAAATCCGGTGTGATGCCGGTGCGGCCCTCGCCACTGTGAATCGGGAAGTCCGGCTCCGGCCCTCACGGGCAGCCACTGGGTCCTTGCGACCCGGGAAGGCGGAGTCCGGGCGGTGGTACCCGTCAGCCAGGAGACCGGCCAAGGCGCGTCAACCATCCACGAGGTGCTGGAGAGGGTCTGCTGAGCCATGCACATAGCCGAGGGTTTCCTTCCTCCGGCGCACGCGGTCGCCTGGGGCGTCGCGTCGGCGCCGTTCGTCGTCCACGGGGTCCGGTCGCTCACCCGTGAAGTGCGCGAGCACCCCGAGAGCACCCTGCTCCTCGGTGCGTCCGGAGCCTTCACGTTCGTCCTGTCCGCCCTGAAACTGCCGTCCGTGACGGGCAGTTGCTCGCACCCTACCGGCACGGGCCTCGGAGCCATCCTGTTCCGGCCGCCCATCATGGCGGTGCTGGGCACCATCACCCTGCTGTTCCAGGCGCTGCTGCTCGCGCACGGCGGTCTGACCACGCTCGGCGCCAACGTCTTCTCCATGGCGATCGTCGGCCCCTGGGCCGGATACGCCGTCTACAAGCTGTTGCGGCGCTCCAACGCGCCGCTGATGGTGGCGGTGTTCTCCGGCGCGTTCGTCGCCGACCTGTCCACCTACTGCGTCACCAGCGTGCAGCTGGCGCTCGCGTTCCCCGACCCGGGCAGCGGATTCCTGGGCGCGCTCGGCAAGTTCGGTTCCATCTTCGCCGTCACCCAGGTCCCGCTCGCGGTGAGCGAGGGGCTGCTGACCGTGCTCGTGATGCGGCTGCTGGTGCAGTCCAGCAAGGGCGAACTGACCCGGCTGGGTGTGCTCCTCGCCAAGAAGCAGACCCGGACCGAGACCGAGGCGGTGGCCCGATGAGCAGGAACACGAAGATCAACCTGGTGCTGCTGTTCGTCGTGGCGGCGCTCGCCGTACTGCCGCTGGCGCTCGGCCTAGGTGACCACAAGGAGGAGCCGTTCGCGGGCGCCGACGGCGAGGCCGAGACGGCGATCACCGAGCTGAAGCCGGACTACGAGCCGTGGTTCTCGCCGCTGTACGAACCGCCGTCCGGTGAGATCGAGTCGGCGCTGTTCTCCCTCCAGGCGGCTCTCGGCGCCGGTGTCCTCGCCTACTACTTCGGGCTGCGCCGGGGCCGTCGGCAGGGCGAGCAGCGGGCGCTGGAGCGGGACGCCGAGGCCGACAGCGCGCTCGCCGGCGCCGCCGGAAAGTCCACCGCGAAGCAGGACTGAGCCCGGGTGCTGCCGATCGACGCGGCGGCGCACAGCAGTCGCTGGCGCCGCCGCCATCCCGTGGACAAGGCCGTGCTCGGGCTCGGCCTCACCGTACTCGCGATCTCGCTGCCGCCCTGGCCGGGCGCGGCCCTGGTCCTCCTGACCGCCCTGGTGGTGCTGCTGGGGCCGGCCGGGGTGCCCGGGCGGCGGCTGTGGCGGGCCTACCGGGTGCCGCTGGGCTTCTGCGTGACCGGTGCGGTCACGCTGCTGGTCCAGGTGGGCGGGCCGGGGGGGTTCGTCTCGCTCGCGGACGACGGGCCGCTGAGGGCCGGGGAGTTGCTGCTGCGCACCTCGGCGGCCTCCCTGGGCGTGCTGCTGTTCGCCTTCACCACGCCCATGTCCGATCTGCTGCCCCGTCTGGTCCGGGCCGGGGTCCCCGCGCCGGTCGTCGACGTCGCGCTCGTGACGTACCGGATGAGCTTCCTGCTGCTGGACTCCATGCGGCGCATCCGGGAGGCCCAGGCGGCCCGGCTCGGCCACACCGGCCGGGCCGCGGAGTGGCGTTCTCTGGCCGGGCTCGGCGCCACCGCGTTCGTCCGCGCCTTCGACCGGGCGACCCGGCTCCAGGCCGGGCTCGCCGGGCGCGGCTACGACGGCACCCTGCGCGTCCTGGTGCCCGAGGCCCGGGTCTCCGCCCGCTTCACGGCGGCCAGTTGCGCGCTCCTCGCCGCGCTGGCCGTCCTCACCCTCGTCCTGGAAAGGCCGCTGACATGAGCGAGCCCGCCCTCGTCGCCCTGCGGGGCGCGTCCTTCGCCTACGAGGACGGTCCTGCCGTGCTCAGCGGCCTCGACTTCGACATCCGCGAGGGGCGCGCGCTCGCGCTGCTCGGCCGCAACGGCAGCGGCAAGACCACGCTGATGCGGCTGCTCTCCGGCGGGCTGAAACCGCACGAGGGGCGGCTGACGGTCCAGGGGCAGCCGGTGCCGTACGACCGCAAGGGGCTGACCCGGCTGCGGACCACCGTGCAGCTGGTCGTGCAGGACCCGGACGACCAGTTGTTCGCGGCCTCCGTCGAGCAGGACGTGTCGTTCGGGCCACTGAACCTCGGCCTCGACGACACGCAGGTACGGGCGCGGGTGGCGGAGGCGCTCGCCGCCCTGGACATCACGGCCCTGGCCGACCGGCCCACCCATCTGCTCTCCTACGGGCAGCGCAAACGCACCGCCATCGCGGGCGCGGTCGCCATGCGGCCGCGCGTCCTCATCCTCGACGAGCCGACGGCCGGGCTCGACCCGGACGGCCAGGAGCGGCTCCTCACCACCCTCGACGGCCTGCGTGCCTCCGGTACCACGGTGGTGATGGCCACCCACGACGTCGACCTCGCCCTGCGCTGGGCCGACGACGCGGCGCTGCTCACCCCGTCCGGCGTCCGCACCGGGCCCGCGGCCACGGCGCTGGCCCGCCCGGACCTCCTGCGGGAGGCGGGCCTGCGCCTGCCGTGGGGCGCGGCGACGACGGAACTCCTGCGCGCGCAGGGGCTGTTGACCGACGCGGAGCCGGGTCCGCGGACGCCGGACGAACTCGCCGCCCTGGTGGGCGGACGGCTGGGGGCGCCCGGAGGCTGAGGTCGCGCAGGCGCGCACGACGGTTCGTGACGCCGGCGCGCACCACGCGCTCCCGACGCGTTCGTGACGCCGACGCGCGCCCCGCGTTCCCGAGGCGTTCGTGACGCCGACGCGCGCCCCGCGTTCCCGAGGCGTTCGTGACGCCGGCGCGTACCACGCGTTCGTGACGCCGGCAGTCGCCCGAAACCTGCTTGTCCGGCGTCGCGGCGCCGCACTACGTTGCCGAGGTGGATCTCTTCTCACGCACCTGGACGGCGTTGCGCGCGGCGGTGGCGGGTCTCTCCGACGAGGACTTCGGGCGGCCCTCCGGTTGCACGGGCTGGCTGGTGCGGGATCTGGTGTGCCATCTGATCGTCGACGCCCAGGACGTCCTGATCACCCTGGCCACCCCGTCCGACCGGGAACCGACCCGTGACGCGCTGTCGTACTGGAACATCTCCGGCACCCCGCCGACCGGTGACGATCCGCTCGACGCGCTGACCGTCCGGCTGGCCGCCGCCTACGAGGATCCGCACCTGCTGAAGTTCCATCTGGACGACGTCGGCTCGGCCGCAGGGCGCGCGGCGCTGCTCGCCGACCCGGCCGGCCGGGTCGGCACCCGTGACGAGATCCTCACCGTGGGCGACTTCCTCTCCACCTACGTCTTGGAATGGACGCTGCACCACCTCGATCTGATCGCCTTCCTCCCGGACGCGGAGCAGCCGCCCGCGGAGGGCCTCGTCCGCTCGCGGGAGATGCTGGAGCAGATCGTGGGGCGCCCGTTCGCTCCCGCCTTCCACGCCGTGGACGCCCTGCTGATCGGCACCGGGCGGCGGGCGCCGACCAAGGAGGAACAGGCCGGGCTCGGGGAGCTGGCCTCGAAGGTACCGCTCTACCTGGGCTGATCTCCCGGTCGCCGCCGCGTCCCCCGGCCCGCCGTCGGATCACTCCGGCCGGGGTGGGAGCATGGCCGGATGGACATCCGCCGCAGGAACAACGTCAACGTCATCGGTCCCGATGACGCGCCCGTGCTGCTCCTGGCACACGGGTTCGGCTGTGACCAGAACATGTGGCGGCTGGTGGTGCCCGAGCTCGCACGGCGCTACCGGGTGGTGCTGTTCGACTACGTCGGTTCCGGCGGCTCGGACCTCGCAGCGTGGAGCGAGGAGCGGTACGGGTCGCTCCAGGGCTACGCCGCAGATGTCGTCGACGTCTGCGAGGAGCTGGACCTGCAGCACGTGGTGTTCGTGGGGCACTCGGTGAGTGCCATGGTCGGGGTGCTGGCGGCGCGGACGGCGCCGGAGCGGATCGGTTCGCTCGTGATGGTGACGCCCTCGCCCTGCTACATCGACGACGAGGGGTACCGCGGCGGCTTCAGCACGGAGGACATCGACGAGCTGCTCGCCTCCCTGGAGGCGAACTACCTGGGCTGGTCGTCCGCGATGGCCCCGGTGATCATGGGCAACCCGGAGCGGCCGGAGCTGGGCCAGGAGCTGACCAACAGCTTCTGCGCCACCGACCCCGACATCGCCCGCGTCTTCGCCCGCACGACGTTCCTCACCGACAGCCGCGAGGACCTGAAGGGCGTGTCCGTGCCGACCCTCGTGCTGGAGTGCGAGCAGGACGCCATCGCGCCCAGAGAGGTCGGCGCCTACGTGCACGCGGCGATCCCCGCCTCCCGGCTGGTGACCCTCGATGCCACGGGGCACTGCCCGCAGCTCAGCGCGCCGCAGGCCACCACCTCGGCGATCCTCGACTTCCTGGAGTCCCTGAAGTGATGTGCCGTACGGGCGGCGTGCCGGACCCCGCCGAGACGGGGGACGAGGCGAGCACGGACGCGGCTTTCACCGCTCTGCTGGAGGACAGCGCGGAGGACCTGTACGAGTCCGCGCCATGCGGCTACCTGTCGACGCTGATGGACGGCACCATCGCCAAGATCAACACCACGCTGCTGGACTGGCTCGGGCTGGATCGTGAGGCGGTGGCGGGCCGCAAGCGCTTCACGGACCTGCTCACCATCGGCGGGAAGCTGTACCACGAGACGCACTTCGCTCCGCTGCTACGCATGCAGGGCGAGCTCCGGGGCGTCGCCCTGGACATGCGGCGCCGGGACGGTGGCCCGCTGCCGGTGCTGGTCTCCGCGGTGATCAAGCACGGCACCGAGGGCGATCCCCTGCTGATCCGGATCACCGTCTTCGACGCCTCGGACCGCCGCGCCTACGAGAAGGAGCTCCTGCGCCGCCGCGAGGAGGCCGAGCGGGCCCGCGCCGAGGCGGACGAGGCCCGGCGGCAGGCCGAGGCGGACCGGGCCAGGCTGGCCGACGCGCTCGCCGTCCTGCAGCGTTCCCTCGTGCCGGACTCGCTGCCCGCCGTGCCGGGCCTGGAAACGGCCGTCCACTACCACGCGGCTTCGCCGGACCAGCTCGGCGGTGACTTCTACGACCTGTTCCCCGTGGCCGGAAACCGGTGGGCGTTCTTCCTCGGGGACGTGTGCGGAAAGGGGCCCGAGGCCGCCTCCCTCACCTCGCTGACCCGCTACACCCTGCGCGCCGCGGCCCACCACGACCCGGATCCGGTCTCGGCGCTGACCACGCTGAACGCCGTCCTGCACGAGCGGTACACCGGTGACGGCGACCCCCGGTACTGCACCTGCGTCTTCGGGATCGTCGAGCCGGGCGGCGAGCACGGCCCGACGACCGTGCGCCTCGCCTCCGGCGGTCACCCGCCGGCGCTCGTCCTGCGCTCCGACGGCCACGCCGAGTTCCTGCCCACCCCCGGTGGGCTGCTCATCGGCGTCGTCCCCGGCGCGCCGATCGGCACCGCCGAGACCGTCCTGGCGCCCGGCGACACGGTCGTGCTGTACACCGACGGTCTCACCGAGGCCCGGACCGGCCCCGGCCGCGACGACCTGTACGGCGAGGACGCCCTGCACGCCTTCGCCACCGACCACGCCCCCGCCTCACCGCACGAGGCGATCACCGCCCTCACCGGGCTGCTGGAGAGCTTCGGCGACGGCCTCGACGACGACACCGCCCTGCTGGCGCTCGGCGTTCCCGCCACTCCTTCCTCCATCGCCCCCTCGACGAGTCACACCTCATGAACCCGCTCACCATCAGTCAGCGCGACACCGCGACCGGCCCCGTTCTGCACGTGGCCGGGGACCTCGACTTCGACCAGGCCCCCGTCCTGCGCGGCCGGCTCGACCTGCTCCCCCTGTCACCGGGGCAATGTCTGGTCCTCGAACTGTCCGGCCTCGCGTTCTGCGACTCCTCAGGCATCACCGCCCTGCTCGCCGCCCGCCAGCACGCCCTGGCCGCCGACGCCGACATCGTCCTGGCCGCCGTGCCGGCGAACCTGCTCCGCGTTCTCACCCTCGTCGGCCTCGACCAGGTCTTCACGCTGCGCCCGGACGCCGGCGCCGCGTCGGTGCGCCGGGCGACGTAGGTCAGTTCACGCATCGGTCCGCTGCCCTTTCGCGAGAGCCACGAGGTCGGCGTGGCGGACGACGGCGCCGCCGGCGCCCCAGGCGCCGTCAGGCTGCTCGTGCACCAGGACCCACACGCGCAGGGCGTCGTCCGGGGTGAGCCCGGCGGCGGACAGGACGGTCCGGGTCGCCTCCTCGACCAGTCCGGCCTTACGGCGCTCGGACAGGGCGCCCTGCGGGACGGTGACCTCCACCAGGAAGCGCGGGGCGTCGTCCTCGGCGGTCCGCTGGGCGCCCTCGGGCAGCTCGACGAGGTAGCTCCACGCCTGGGCGCGGAAGAACGCCGTGTCGGGCGCTCCCTCCCAGCGCAGCAGCACCGCGGCGAGATCGCGCTGGACGCGCCCGCGGCCCTCTTCCGTCAGGGCACCGGTGGGAACGGTGAGCCGGATCATCGGCATGGGCAGACCTCTCTTCTCGATCGTCGCGACGGGCGACGCGGCTCTATGACAGTCGTTATAAAGCACGGCCACGCTAGACTATGACGACTGTTATAGCCAGTGGGTCGGAAGGGACCGTGCACGTGACCAAGCCCAGTCCGACGGCGCGCGAGCGGATCGTGGCCGGAGCGGCCGACATGATCAGCCGGCGCGGTCTGAACGCGACGAGCATCCGCGAGACGGCCAAGCACGCCCGGGCGCCGCTGGGCTCGACGTACCACTACTTCCCCGAGGGCAAGCAGCAGTTGGCCACGGAAGCGGTACGCCTCACGGGGGCGTGGGCCGCCCGCAGCCTGCGCGAGGAGCTGGAGGCGGGACCGGTCGCGGGACTGCGGGCCTTCCTCGACCTGTGGCGCGGGATCGTGGTGGACAGCGACTTCCGGGCGGGCTGCCCGGTGCTCGCCGTCTCGATCGAGGAGCCCCCGGCGGACGAGACGCCGCTCGCCCTGGCGGCGGCCGCCGGCGTCTTCGAGGAGTGGGAGGGCCTGTTGGCCGGTTCACTGCGCGAGCACGGCGTTGAGCCCGAGCAGGCGGCCCAGCTCGCGACGCTGATCGTCGCGGCGGTCGAGGGAACCGTGGCCATGTGCCGTGCCAAGCGCAGCACCCAGCCGCTGGACCATACCGCCGCCCAGTTGCAGGCGCTCATCGTCGGCGCGATCCGGGACTGACCGCCCGCCCGGAGGAGAACACGGCCGCGAGGCCGCCGTCCCACCCCGAATCCGCCCGCAGTGCTCCAGGGCGCTCCCCGCACACCACCTCCCGGCCGGAAAACGCTTGGACGCCGTGGCCGGTATCGCGGGACACTTCCGGACTCGACCCGAAACCTCACACATCCGTTGCGGCGATGGCCCCTGCCCGCACACGCGGCGTGGCGGGCGGCCACAGGACGACACAGGGGTGGGATGGAAACGCCGGAAAAACACAGGGTGTTACCGGGCAGGCGCTCGGTACTTCTCGCACTTCGCTACTACGGACGGGAGTTGTCCCGGCTGCGCCGGTGGACGGCGCCCGCGATGCTGCTCTCGGCGCTGGGCAACATCGGCATCAACTACGTCGCGCCGCTGATCGTCGCCAAGCTCGTCGGCGACATCGCCGCGCACAAGGACGTCACGGCCGGCTCGACACTGCCGTACGTGCTCGGCTTCGCGGGTGTCCTGCTGGCCGCGGAGGCACTGTGGCGCGTCGCGCTGCACTGCCTCACCCGTCTCGAGGCCCTGGGCATCGAGCACCTGTACGTGATCGGGATGGACGAACTGTTCGCCAAGGACGCCGCGTTCTTCCACGACAACTTCGCCGGTTCGCTGACCAAACGGGTCCTCAGCTTCGCGTCGCGTTTCGAGCAGTTCGTCGACACGCTGACGTTCCAGATCGTGGGGAGCTTCGTGCCGCTGACGTTCGGCGCGGTGGTGCTGTGGCGCTACGAACCGCTGCTCGTCGTCGGTCTGCTGGTGATGATCGCACTGACGGCGGGGTTCGTCGTGCCGCTCGTCCGGCGCCGTCAGGCGCTCGTGGACCAGCGTGAGGAGGCGATCGCCCGGGTGTCGGGTCATGTCGCCGACAGCCTGATGAACATGGACACGGTGCGGGCGTTCGCCGCGGAGCGGCGCGAGGCCGCCGAGCACCGCTCCCGGGTCGCGACGTCCCGCCGGCTCACCATGCGGTCGTGGGACTACGGCAACCTGCGCATCGACACGGTGGTCGCACCGATGTCCGTGCTGACCAACGCGATGGGCCTGCTCCTCGCGGTGACGCTGGGCGGCGGCACGCACGGTGTGGAGGCGATCGTGGTCGCCTTCGCCTACTACAACAACGCCACCCGGATCATGTTCGAGTTCAACCAGATATACCGCCGGCTGGAGAGCTCGATGACGGAGGCCGCGCAGTTCACCGAGCTGCTGCTGGTGCCGCCGACCGTGCTCGACCCGCCGGACCCGGAGCCGCTGCGGTCCCGGGCCGCCGACGTCCGTTTCGAGAAGGTGACCTTCGCCCACCGGGGCGGGCGCCCGCTGTTCGAGGGACTCGACCTGGCCGTGCCGAGCGGGGCGAAGATCGGCCTCGTGGGCCGGTCCGGCGGCGGGAAGACCTCCCTCACCCGGCTGCTGCTGCGGATGACCGACATCGACGGCGGTCGCATCCTGGTCGGCGGCCAGGACATCACCCGGGTGCGCCAGGCGGACCTGCGCGGGCGGATCGCGTACGTGCCGCAGGACCCGGCGATGTTCCACCGCACCCTGCGGGACAACATCGCCTTCGCCCGGCCGGACGCCACCGACGCCGAGATCCTCCGGGCGGCCGAGGCGGCCCATGTCACCGAGTTCGCCGACGCGTTGCCCCACGGCTTCGACACCATGGTGGGCGAGCGGGGCATCAAGCTGTCCGGCGGGCAGCGCCAGCGGGTCGCCCTCGCCCGGGCGATCCTGCGGGACGCTCCGATCCTGCTGCTCGACGAGGCCACCAGCGCCCTGGACTCCGAGAGCGAACTGCTGGTCCAGGAGGCGCTGTGGCGGCTCATGGAGGGACGGACCGCACTGGTGGTGGCGCACCGGCTGAGCACGGTCGCAGGCATGGACCAGCTCGTCGTCCTCGACCGCGGCCGGATCATCGAGCAGGGCACGCACCAGGAACTGCTCGCGACCGAGGGTGCGTACGCGAAGCTGTGGCAGCACCAGTCGGGCGGCTTCCTGGACGACACCCCCCGGCGGGCCGAGGTGCCATAGCGCGGGCTCGTCACCTCCGTCGGCCGGCCGGCGCCCGGGCCGCCAGGGCCTCCAGCAGCAGGTCCACCGCCTGTTCGAAGGAGCTGTCGGCCATGGCGGGCGGCTCCGGGCGCACCGCGGTCAGGGACGGGTAGGTCACCGGATCGAGGCCCTGGTAGACGTCGCGCCACGACCGCCGGTCGCTTCGCGCTGCTGCGGGAGGGCCTTGAGCCGGGAGCGGTTCCGCGCCGGGAGCGTGAAGATCATGCAGGACGGCATCGCCGAGAACCACACCGCCGCCATACTGTCCCCTCGCCTGACCCGGGTCCTGGAGACCTTCGTCGAAGGCCGGCGGGTCCACGCCGGCACCTGAGGCGTGTTCCAATGCTCCGGGGTCCGGGTGCCACGAAGGGGGATGAGGCGCGGTGGGGTCGTCGGGATCGTCGGGGGACGGGGCCATGCGGTCCGTGATGTGGATACTGCTCGCCGTCGTGACGCTCGGCGTCGGAGTGGCGTCGGCCCGCGAGGTCGGCGGGGCGTTGGATCGGGAGCGGGAGTACCGCGGCGCGCCGGCCTGCGCCGCGGTTCCCGTCGAGGCGTCGGGGTGCGTGTGGGAGCAGGAGTTCACCGTGCGCAGCGCCGCCATGAACCGCGGGAAGCGGGGCGAGGCCCCGGAGGCAGAGCTGGTGCTGCCGTCGGGCAAGCCGTGGGAGGTGACGTTCCTGCGGACCGAGCCGGTGATGTCCGAGATGGCGCCGGACGAGAAGGTCGTCGGGGTGATCTGGCACGGGCAGGTCGTCGAGGTCCGGGACGCCGAGGGCCGGCGGCAGCAGACGTCCGACGGGCCGGTGGGATGGCCCGCGGACCGTCTGGGCGGTGCGCTGGCCTGTATCTCGTTCGGCCTGGCGGCCCTCGTCGGCGGGGTGTGGCCGCTCTTCGCGCGGGGCGACCAGCGTCGTGTAACGGCGGCGAAGGTGGTGCGGTGGCACGGTGTCGGCCTGGGCGCGACGGCGATCCTGACGCTCTGGGCGCAGGCGGCCAACGCCTGGCCGCTCTGGGCCGTTCCGGCGATCTGGGGACCGCTGGCGTTGCTGATCCTGGCGTCCATGACGGCCTTCGCCCTCGGAGCGCTGCGCGGCGAGCTGGACGACGACGCACCCGCCCCGCAGCAGCCGGAGCCCCAAGCCTCGTGACGGCGTGCCCGCTCAGCTCTGCCGGGCGTGCACGGGCCTGGTCGCGACATCGTCCGGGCACGGGCCGTGCGGCCCGCGCGTCTTCACCGTCCAGGCACGCGGGGTACGGCTCAGGCGTCCGCTGTCGCGCCGCAGCTTGCCTGCCGCGGGGGCCGGGGAGCTGCGGGTCGCGTTGCGGGTCAGAGCTGGCGGGCGTGCACCGGGCTGTGGGCGACGTCGTCCGGGCACGGGAGGTGCGGCCCGCGCGTCTTCACCGTCCAGGCACGCGGGGTACGGCTCAGGCGTCCGCTGTCGCGCCGCAGCTTGCCTGCCGCGGGGGCCGAGGAGCTGCGGGTCGTGTTGCGGGTCAGGGCTGGCGGGCGTGCACCGGGCTGTGGGCGACGTCGTCCGGGCACGGGCCGTGCGGCCCCCGCATCCTCGCCGTCCAGGCACGCGAGGTACGGCTCAAGCGCCCGCCGTCACGCCGCAGCTTGCCTGCCGCCGGGGCCGAGGAGCTGCGGGTCGCGTTGCGGGTCAGGGCTGGCGGGCGTGCACCGGGCTGTGGGCGACGTCGTCCGGGCACGGGCCGTGCCGCTCCCGCGTGCGCCGGTCGCGTCGCCAGTCGTACGCCGCGAGGGCCAGGGACGCGGCCATGCCGAGGAGCCCGGCAGCCATGGCGAGGAAGAGCGCGCCGCGGTAGTCGTCGCTTCTGCTGCCGAGCACCAGGTAGTAGAGGCCGGGCAGGGCGGCGGTGCCCACGGCGGCGCCGAGTCGCTGCCCGGTCTGCAGGGCGCCGCCCGCCGCTCCCGCCATGTGCACGGGCACGTCGCGCAGCGTCATGGTGATGTTGGGCGAGATCACGCACCCTCCGCCGACACCGCCGAGGAACAGGACCGGGGCCGCGATCCAGGGCGCGATGTCGAGGGGCGCGAAGCGCAGCAGCAGCGCGGTGCCGCCCAGCCCGAGGATCACGCCCGCGAGCCCGCCCACGGTGAGCAGGCGGCCGAGCCGGTCCACGAGCCGCCCGGAGACAGCGGCCGCGACGGCCGAGCCGAGGGCGAAGGGGGTCACGGCGAGCCCCGACTCCAGCGGGGAGAAGCCCAGGCCGTGCTGGTAGAAGAGGGCGAAGACCAGCCAGACACCGCTGAAGCCGATGAAGTAGAGCGTGCCGACGCCGGCGCCGACGGCATAGCCGCGCACGGTGGTGAACAGGCGCGGATCGAGCAGTGGCTGGGTACCGCGCTCCAGCAGCCGGCGCTGCCGGCGAATGAAGACGAAGAGCAGCGCGGCACCGGCCGGGAACATCCACCACAGCCGGGTCAGGCCGCCGGCCTCCGCCTGGACCAGCGGGTACATGAGCGCGAGCACGCCGAGGCCGAGGAGCAGGACACCGGGCAGGTCCACGTGTTCGCGCCCGGAGCGCCGGGTGCGGGGCAGCAGGCGGCGGCCGAGGAGGACCGCGAGGATGCCGATGGGGACGTTGACGTAGAAGATCCAGCGCCAGCCCTGGGCGCCGTCGGCCAGGGCGAGGATCAGGCCGCCGGTGAGGGGGCCCACCGCGGAGGAGATGCCGACGGTGGCGCCGAAGAACCCGAAGGCCCGGCCGCGTTCGCCGCCACGGAACATCTGCTGGATGAGCGCCGAGTTCTGCGGCGCCATGAAACCGGCCGCCAGGCCCTGGGCGAGCCGGGCCACCACCAGCAGGGTGATGTTCGGGGCCGCTCCGCAGGCCGCGCTGAAGAGCACGAAACCGCTGAGGGCGATCAGGAAGATGCGTCGCCGGTCCAAGGCGTCGCCGAGGCGGCCGGCGGTGACGAGGGCGAGACCGAAGGAGAGGGCGTAGCCGGACACGACCCACTGCACCTCGGCCGCCGAGGCGTGCAGCTGCTGCTGGATCGTGGGCAGGGCGACGGCCACGATCGACACGTCCAGCAGGCTCATGAAGCCGGCGACCAGCGTGACCCACAGGGCCCGCCACCGGTTCGGGTCCGGCTCGTAGCCGTCGGGCTGCCCGCCCTGGTTCCGGCCGCCCGCCGCCGACGCTGTCACTTGGGCTCCTCTCACCGGGCACGCGCCCGGCCGAACAAGTTCCCCCACCGGACCCGGGGCACACACCCGCCCCGGAGATCCTCCCGGACGGCGCACTGACCCGCGACCCGGCCTGAGCTCCCGCTCATCACTTTCCGTGATCAACCGGAGGCCGCGCGAAGGGGGTCGTTTGAGCGCGCGAGATTCGTGCAGGCGTTGTGCTTGGAAAGACGACCGGCGAAAGGAGCCACGTGATGGCGGCGCCCGACAACGACGAGTCGGTGGATCCCGCGGCTGTGAGACGACACCGCGTACTGTTCCGGGCGATCGAGAAACGACGTCATCCGAAGCTGCGCCGCAGCGACATCACGGTGACCGATGAAGCGGCGGTCAAGCGCGCCACCAAGGCCGCCGCCCTCGGCAACGCGATGGAGTGGTACGACTTCGGCATCTACAGCTATCTGGCGGCGACGATCGGGAAGGTCTTCTTCCCCTCGGGCAGCGACACCGCCCAGTTGCTCGGCTCCTTCGCGACGTTCGCGGTGGCCTTCCTGGTGCGTCCGCTCGGCGGCATGGTCTTCGGGCCGCTCGGGGACAAGGTCGGCCGCAAGCGCATCCTCTCCCTCACCATGATCATGATGGCGGTGGGGACCTTCGCCATCGGTCTGGTCCCCTCGCACGCCGTGATCGGCCTGTGGGCCCCGGCCCTGCTGATCTTCTTCCGGCTGGTGCAGGGCTTCTCGACGGGCGGGGAGTACGGGGGCGCCTCGACGTTCATCGCGGAGTACGCGCCGGACAAGCGGCGCGGCTTCTTCGGCAGCTTCCTGGAGCTCGGCACGCTCGCCGGCTACGTCGGCGCCTCCGGCCTCGTCGTGGTCCTGCAGACCCTTCTCAGCGACGACCAGATGCTGTCGTGGGGCTGGCGTGTGCCGTTCCTGGTCGCGGCCCCGCTCGGCCTCATCGGCCTCTATCTGCGGCTGAAGCTGGACGAGACGCCCGCCTTCCGGAAACTGGAGGGCGGCCAGGTGAAGGCGAGCGAGGCCGCAGACGCCGTGGAGACCTCGGCCGCCGCCGACCTCGGCAAGATCTTCACCCAGTACTGGCGGCCGCTGCTGCTGTGCCTCGCACTGGTCGCGGCGTACAACATCACCGACTACATGCTGCTGTCGTACATGCCGACCTATCTGTCCGACGAGCTGGGCTACGGCACCAACCACGGCCTGCTGATCCTGGTCGTGGTGATGGTGCTGCAGATGTGCCTCATCAACCAGGTCGGGCGGCTCTCGGATCGCTTCGGGCGCAAGCCGCTGCTGATGGCGGGGATGCTCGGCTTCCTGTTCCTCTCCCTGCCGTCGTTCCTGCTCATCCAGCAGGGCAACGTTGTCCTCATCACCCTGGGCCTGCTGCTGATGGGGCTCTCCCTGCTGCCGATGCTCGGCACGATGTCGGCGGCGCTCCCGGCGATATTCCCCACCCAGGTGCGCTACGGGTCACTCTCGGTGGCCTACAACCTCGCCACCTCGGTCTTCGGCGGCACGACACCTCTGGTGATCACCGCTCTGATCAGCGCCTTCGACTCGACCCTCATGCCGGCGTACTACGCCACGGGCGCCGCGGTCATCGGCGTCATCGCGGTGCTGTGCATGCGAGAGACCGCCAACCAGCCGCTGGCCGGCTCCCCGCCGTCCGTGGAGACGGAGGCGGAGGCGGAGGAACTCGTCCAGGCGCAGTCGCCGCAGCCCAAGTTCTGAGCCTCGTGAAAACGCCCCGCCCGCCATCGCGGGTGGGGCATTTTCGCGGTTGGGTCCGGTCAGGCCGGGAACGCGGTGCGGGCCACGACTCCCAGACGAAGCCGGTAAGGCGATGACCGAGTACGAACGTTCCCGCACGATGCCCGCGCAGCCCGAGCACGTCTTCGACCAGGCCGCGAACGTCGGCCGGCTGGACAGCTGGCTGCCGGAGGCCCTGCACGTGGAGGCAGAGGAGCTGCCCGCCGTCACCGTGCACGAGGACCGCACCGATGAGGACACCTCCGCCGTGCTGCGCGCCCGGCGGGAGCAGATGCGGCTCGAGTGGGGCACCCGTGACCATGGCGGCTACGCGGGCTGGCTCCAGGTCGCCGGTCTCGACGGCGGCGCCAGCGAGGTGACCGTGCACCTGTCGTTCTTCGACGCCGGCCACGACCCGGGCGAGCGCGCCGTGGCCGATGCCCTGGACACCAGCCTGCGGCGGCTGGAGGAACAGGTGCGGCTGCGCGTCGAGCACCCGGCCGGCTGACCCGCCGTGGCGGGCACGAAGCGGTACGCCGTCGCCGCGTCCGGGCAGTGGACCGACGAGGAGGAGGGCCGACGGCGGCTGCCCTCCGGTGAGGTGCACGCCTGGGAGCCGGGCCGCAACGAGACGGTCTGCGGCCTGTCCCTCAGCCGTTCCCGGCTGGTCCGCTTCCCGCACGTCGGCTGGCCGGACACCTTCCCGGAGTCCGGCGGCGCCGCGGACCGGGTGCGGCGTGTGTGCCCGCGCTGCGCCTCGGTGGCGGGACGCCGCGGGCCGGACGCCCGCCCGCGGTGGCAGCGCGTCAGTCCGAGGCCGTGAGGGCGCCGGGGCCGGCGGTCGGGAATGCCGTCGTCAGGTCGCCCGGGGCGCGGAGCCGCCAGCGCCCGCCACGGACGACGGCCCGCGGTCCTGACCGTCGCACACGGTGCCGCACGCGGCCCGGGGGCGGATGGGGACACCGTTGGTACGCAGGACCTCGCGGACGTCCAGGATCAGGGAGAACACCTCACGGTTGCGGTCCTCGCCCTGCTCGTCCCAGGCCCGCTGCTCGGCCTCGACGGCCATCCGGTCCTCGGCGAACACCCGCTCGGTGAAGCGCCTGATGAGCGGCCAGGCCAGGTGCAGAGCGCCGGGAATCCGAGGCTTCTCGATCATGAGCAGGCCGAAGGTGTGGCACCGGCGCTGTTCGGCGTCCTCGGGCACGTAGGCGACCCAGAGGCGGAAGGCCGGCCGCTCGGCGTTCTCCGGGACCAGGTCGAGGGTCTGGTACGGGTACGTGGTGCGGATCGTCATGACATCGCGGGAGTCGTTGCCGCCGATGCCCTCGGAGGCCAGCAGACTGGCCCCGCGGTTCCGTTTGCCCCCGGCGTGACTGAACAGGTACCTGGCCTCCACCGACCGCTCGTCGGTCCGTGAGTCGAGCAGCTCGGGGTGGAGTCTGCCGACCACGCCCCGGTGGAGGAACTGGTGGTTCATGTCGAGCAGGTTCTCGTGCATGAACGAGTAGTGGCAGCGCACGGTCCGGGAGTACGTCATCGTCCTGTACCGCGGCGAGCCGAACGCCGGCAGGTCGGGCAGCGGGGCGGCGGCCGCCTTGTCCGGGTCGCCCGGGAACACGAACACCAGGCCGTACGCCTCACGGACGGGGTAGCCGCGCACGCCGCGCGGTGGCCGGCCGTCGCCCTTGGAGAGGTATGGGATCTGCGAGATGCGGCCGTCGCCCCGGTAGGCCCAGGCGTGGTAGCAGCAGCGCAGGGCCTCGCCCTCCACGACGCCCATGCTCAGCGGCACCTGACGGTGGGCGCACCGGTCCTCCAGCGCGTACACGGTGCCGCTCTCCCCTCGGTAGAGCGCGATGCGCTCACCGGCGAAGGCCGTCGCGAACGCCCGCTTGCTGCGCACGTTCTTCGACAGGGCGACCGGGTACCAGAAGTCCGGGTTCGCCCCGACGCGCCGGAGGTCGACCATGCCGGTACTCGGGTCACGGTGCGCCGAGGGCCACTCGGCCCCGGCAGAGAAGGGCCCGGCCTCGTCGGTCTCGGTCATACCTCTCCCTCACGCGTACGGGCAGCGACAGCCGCGCGCGGCGTCGGGCAGCACCGGGCTGCCGATGCGGGCGCCCCGGCACCGTCCATGCTGACCGCGACACGCCGGACACGCCCTGCCCGGCGCGTACGAACGGGTGACTGGAGATCGAGCGCGGGGAGGGCGGCCAGGCCGGTGGCGCGCATGATCCGGTCCACGGTCTCGCGCAGGGCGCTGTCGGCGCCGATGACGGTCTCGGCACCCCCGGGCAGCAGGTCCAGTTCGCGGTACCGGTCGCGCAGCCGCGCCTCGCCGACCTCGTGCGCGATCGGCCTGCCGGCATGGCGCAGGAGGGTCTCCTCGAACGGCACGTGCAGGTAGTACGCGTGGGTCGGCCGCGGTGGTCGGACGGCAGCCGGCTGAGCATCTCACCGTGGCGCTCGGCGCACAGGATCCCTTCGACCACGAACCAGCCGGGTCTGCACCGCTCACCGCTCCCACCGTCGCGGCGGCCGGACTACGAGGCCGGGTGCGGGTGTTCGGGAGCCGCGTCGGCCGTCACCGGCGCCGGTCCGCGCTCCCGCGCCGGGCCCGACGGCCACAGCCATGGGCGTCTGCGGGTGCGGCCCGCGATGTCCGAGCCGTGCGCGGCCGCCACCACCGTCATGACCGGCCATGCGAGGAAGGTCGTGCCGAGCTGGGCGACGGCCCCGTCCGTGCCGATCACGACGACCGCGAAGACGGCGGGGAAGACGAGCGCTCCGAGCAGTGCTGCCACCAGGGTGAGTGCCCCGGGGCGGCTGACGACGCGGGACGCGAGGGCCAGTGCGCCGGCGAGGACCAGACCCATCAGCACGCCGGCGAGCAGGCTTCCTCCGGTGAGGAGCCCGCCGTAGCGCAGGTCCCGGGCGGCGAGCCGGGTGTCCCCGCCGGGACGGAGGAACTCCACCAGAGCCACCCCCAGGGCGAGAGCGGCCCAGGGGAGGACCGGAGCGCACGCCATCAGCAGGCCCACCCGCACACCGCGCCCCGCGATGCCGCGTCTCTCCACACGCTCCACGTCAGAGCCTCACCAGACCGCCGACCCACCAGTCGTGAGGACGACCGTCGTTGGCGATGCTCCGGTTGCGCAGCGTCCCTTCGACGGTGAAGCCCAGTCGCTCGGCGACGGCGCGCGAGCCGGTGTTCCCGGTCATGGCCCACCACTCGATGCGGTGGACGTCGAGCGTGGCCCACCCCCAGTCGCACAGCGCCCGCGCGGCCTCGACCGAGTAGCCCCGGCCGCGCTGCTCCTTGACCGCCCAGTAGCCGAGTTCGTAGACGCCCCGGCTGACCCTGGTGAGGCAGTACGAGCCGACGAGGGCCGAGGTGTCCTTGCGGAACGCTCCGAGGACATAGTCCTTGTCGGTGGCCCAGGCCTCGGGCCACTCCTCGCAGACCCGCTTCTCGGCGTCCTGCCTCCGGAAGGGCACGGGGACCGGTGTGTAGAACTGGATGTCCTGGTCCTGGCAGGCGTCGTACACGGCGTCCACGTCGGCCGTGTCGAACGCCCTCAGCACGAGACGCCCGGTCTCGAGTGTCATTGGATCCACCGCGACAGTATGAGCGCCGCCCAGGGCCCACGACCAGCGAATATCGCCGCGGTTGTGCTGACGAAGCCGGCCCGGATCGCCGTGCGCGAGCACCGTGACAGCATCGGCAGCGCACCGCGGGGCGCCCGGAGCGGATGAGGGTCGGGCGGGGCGTTCCAGGTCGGACGCTCGGACTCGGCGCAGGTCAGTTCCCGGGGATGCGCAGGGTCAGGACGGCGACGTCGTCGTCGTTCCCCGCGGGGCGGACGCGGCGCAGGAGCTGGTCGGTGAACGAGGCCAGGGGCCGGTGGGCGAGGGCGGCGGCGTGCTGGCGCAGTTGTCTCAGCCCCTCGTCGAGGGTGCGGCGGGGCGCCTCGATGAGACCGTCGGTGTACAGCACCAGGGTGGAGCCGGGCGGGAGCTGCGCGGTGGCGTCCGGGCGCCGGGTGCCGGTCTGGGTGCCCAGGAGGATGCCGTGGCCGTCGGTGAGGTATTCGGCCAGACCGTCCCGGCTGATCAGCAGCGGCGGGGGGTGGCCGGCGTTGGACCAGGAGAGCTGCCAGTGGCCGTCGTCGGCCGGTTCGATCCGGGCGAAGATCGTCGTGGCCATGGTGACGTCGGTGATGTGCTGGATCGCCTCGTCGAGCCGTTCGACGATCCGGCTGGGCGGTTCGTGCTGGGACCATGCGTAGGCGCGGAGCATGTTGCGGACCTGCGCCATGCCGGCCGCCGCCTCCAGGTCGTGGCCGACGACGTCCCCGATGGCCAGGGCGGTGGACGCGTCGGACAGCGGGAAGGCGTCGTACCAGTCGCCGCCGACCTGTGAGGCGTCCGGTGCGGGCAGGTAGCGGACGGTCATCTGCAGGCCCGGGACACCCGGCATCTGCGGCAGCAGATGGTTCTGCATGGTCTCCGCGACCTTGCGCTGGCGCTGGTAGAGGCGGGCGTTGTCGAGGGCGAGGCCGGCCCGGCGTGCGATGTCCTCGATGAGGGGGAGGTCCGCGGGTGTGAAGGGCGCGGGGTTCTCGTCGCGGCCCAGGGTCAGCGCGCCCAGGACCGCGCGGGTGCTGCGGATGGGCGCGATGGCCGCGGAGTGCATGCCCGTGGCGTCGAAGAGGCGGCGCTGCTCGACCGCGATGCCGGAGTCCGGTGCCCCCTGGTAGGTCTGCGGTCCGGCCAGGTTGGAGGCGACGCCGCGCAGGGCTCTGGAGAGCGGCATCGGGGACTCCTCGGGGACCGGTGGCATAGGCCCCTGCAGATCCTCGCGGTGCGTGAACGTGTCGCCGTCGGCGTGGACGACGACGGTACGCCACACCTCGTCGCGCTCGGTGATCAGGTCGACGACCGCCCAGTCGGCGAGGCGGGGCAGGACCAGCGCGACCAGCCTGCGCAGCGCCTCGTCGACGTCGAGCGTGGAGGTCAGCTGCGCGGTGGTCTCGGCGAGCAGGGCCAGCCGGTGCAGCTCCGAGAGCGGCTGGCTCGACGGCTCCGGCAACGTTTCGGGGGTCTGCTCGTGGTCGGGGGTGTGGAAGACGACGAGCGTGCCGCCGTGCCGGCCACCGACGTCGTACGGGGTGATCAGCCAGGAGATGCGCAGGAGGGTGCCGTCGGCGCAGGCGAAGTAGTCCTCGTCGGCCTGGGCGGTACGCCCGGCGTGGAAGGCGTGCCGCATGGCGCACTGGGTCCGCGGCAGGGGCTGCCCCTGCGGGCCGCGGTGCAGCAGGTCGTGCGCGTCATGCCCGGTCAGCTCGTCGGCGGACCGGCCGAGGAGCTGCTCGGCGCGGGTGTTCGCGGCGATGATGCAGCCCTGCTCGTCCACGACGTAGGCCCCGGCGCCGATGGCCTCCAGGGTCCCGGCCAGCACGACGGACGCTGTCGGCACGGACGGCCCGTGAACGGTCTCCGTGTGCTCCGGCCCCGTCATCGCGGCCTCCCTGCTGATCGGGCCGACTTCCCTGCCGTCGGCATGCCCTGTTCGCCTGCCTCCCCGTATGCCCATACGACAGTAAAATCCACGTCGCCCGACAGCGCGCGTCCTCCCCGCGGGCCGTGCGGGCCGCTGACCTGCGGTGCCGGGGAACCGGGCCGGGCGGGGCGGGTCGGTCAGCGACGCGGCGCTCGCCCCGGCGCGGTCGTCGCGATCACTGCGGCTCAGGCCGGGTCGACGTCGGTGTGCAGCGGGTGGTGGTCCGAGGACGGGGTCGGATGCACGCGGTGCCTGAGGGGGACGAAGCCGCGCAGGAACACGTAGTCGAACTTGAGCTGCCAGTCGGTGGTCGGCTGACAGGTGCCGGTGGGGGACGGGAGGCACTGCGGGTCCGCGTCCGTGGCCAGTGCCCAGATCCGGGTCAGTTCGGGAGAGTCCGGCACGGCGTTGAGGTCGCCGAGGAGGATCGCGCGATCGTGCCGGGCGACCTCCGCGGCTAGCACGCGCGTCTGCTCCTCCCGGACCTCCTCTTGACGCCGTTGGGCGAGATGCGTGTTGAAGACCCGGACGGACCGGTCGCCCACGGTGGTGGTGACGGCCATGTACCCGCGGTCCTCGGAGCCGCCGTCGGGATACTCCACGTTGACCGGGTCCGTCATCGGTGCCGCGGAGAGGATCGCCTGACCGAAGGCGCCCGGGTTCCACGGAGTTCCCCCGCAGCGGCCCCATTTCCGTAGAACGGACCCGTACTCGACGTGGTAGACCAGCCCGTGGAGGTTCTCCAGGTACTCCCGGATCCTCTCGACGTCACGCACACACGCTTCCTGCAGCCCGATGACCTGGGGCGCGGCCGCCGCGATCTCCGCGGCCCGGTCGACGTCGCTCACCTCGCAGGGGTTGCAGATGTTCCAGGTCATGACCCGGTTCGGTACGACTTCCCGGACGGCTTCCGCGGACTGGGCCCCGGCGAAGAGGCCCCCCGTCGGTGTGCTGGGGCCGACCAGCGCCACGCAGAGAGCCAGCATCACGCCCGCGAACAACCGCACCCCCGTGCTCCTGCCGAGCACCCTCGCCTCCTCACGGTGGACCCACGAGGCCCCTGGGGCCTCCAGGAACGAGATTATGGGACGGGGCCGTCGGCGACACACGCCCTGTGCGATCTCGCGATCGCACAGGCAGGCGTGACCCGGAGGTACACGGCATGACGGCACCGAGGGCCCGCACGATCCGGATCACTCCGATCCGGGGCCGCCGGGAGCGTCCGAGGCCCGCGTCACACTCCCCGGTCCTGGCGCCTCCGCCCCGGAGGGACCAGGTTGTGCGTAGGGTGGTCGGACTGGTGATCGACGCGGGCGGTGAGGCATGGACTGGCAGAAGTTCGCCGAGGAGATGGCCCTGCTCGCGCGGCGCCTGCTGAAGCAGGACTCGGTGCAGGGGACACTGGACGAGATCGCGGCGTCGGCCGTGAAGCTGGTGGACGGCTGTGACGCCGCCGGGATCCTCGCGGTGCGCAAGGGCCGTGCCGTCACGCTGGCCTCGTACGGCGAGATGGTCGAGGAGTCCGACCGCCGGCAGGGCGAGCTGGGCGAGGGGCCCTGCTTCGACCTCGCCCGTCGCGCCGACGACGAGGACCGGATGTTCCGGATCGTGGACATGACCCGGCCCCAGCCGGACTGGCCCCGCTACGCCGAGGCCGCGCGCGAACTGGGCATCGGCAGCATGACCGGGGTCCTGCTCTACACCCACGAGGAGGACTTCGGCGCGCTCAACCTGTACTCCCGCCGCCCGGGCACCTTCACCGAGGACATCGCGACCGCCGGCTGGCTGCTCGCCTCGCACGCCGCGGTCGCCCTCGCGGACGCCCGCACCATCGACCAGCTCGAACACGCCCTGGAGACCCGGCACGCCATCGGTGAGGCCATGGGCATCCTCATGGAACGCCACGGGATGAGCGACGAGGAGGCCTTCAGCGTCCTGCGGAAGATCTCCCAGCACCACAACATCAAGCTGCGGGACGTCGCCCAGCGGGTCAGGGACAAGCGCACCGACGGTCCGGCGTGAGCGCCCGGGGCCGGCGGGGCGGACGTGGGCGTCCCGGGTGCCGGTGAGGCCGAGCGGGTGTGACCAAGTCGGGGCACGACGTCCCGAGGCGGAGCGGGTGACCAAGTCGGGGCACGACGCCCCCGAGGCCGCGTGCGGTCCCCACCCGGGGAGGCCCCACCCGGGTACAGGGTGTCCGCCATCGCCGAGGTGAAGCGCAAGCCCTGCGCCGGCGGTGCGCCGCCCGCCGCAGTGCTCGCATGTCGGAGCCGGGCGGGGGACTCTCGGACATGGCGATCCTGGTGATCGAGCTCTGCTCGCCGCGCACAGAGCAGAGCGAAGTACCGGCGAGACCCGCCCGGGACCGCCGGCCACGCGGCCCGGAAGCCGGACTTCTCAGGCCAGGCCGAACCGCTCGGCGTGTACCTGCCGGTGCGGGACCTTCAGGCCGCGCAGCGCGCCGAGCACGGCCGACGTCATCGCGGGCGGGCCGCAGACGTACACGTCGCGTTCGGCTATGTCGGGAACCAGGGCACGGAGACCGTCCGGCTCGAACGGCGTGCTCCCCTCCCCCGTGCGACCGGTCAGCAGGTGCAGCTCGCCACCGCGGTCCGCGACCAGGGCCCGTACCTCGTCGACGAGCACGGCGTCGTGCTCGCTGCGCACCCGGTAGAGCACGACGACATCGCCGCCCGGCTCCTCCTCCAGCAGGGCCCGCACCGGCGTGATCCCCACTCCTCCGGCGATCAGGAGGGCGCCGGGCCGCGTCCGATGCAACGAGGTGAACGCGCCGTACGGCCCCTCGACGAACGCGCGGCTCCCGACCGGGACGTGCCGCAGGCCGGCGCTGGCGCTGCCGACCGCCTTGGCGGTGAGGCGCAACGTGCGTCCGTCGGGTGCCGCCGACAGCGAGAACGGATTCGCCAGCCACCAGTGGTGGTGTCCGGGGAAGCGCCAGATGCAGAACTGGCCGGCCCGGGCCGGCAGCCGGTCGAGGTGGCGGCCCGTGACGTGTACCGACACCACGTCGTCCGACTCCGGTACCACCGCGGTGACGTGGAACCGGTGGTAGGCGTTGCGCCACAGAGGCATCACGATCCGGCCCGTGACGAGGGCGCCGAACGCGAACAGCCACAGGGCCCACCAGTAGATCTTCGCGAACGCGGACGACGTGAAGGTCGTGGTCTCCTGCAACTGGTGGACGAACGCCAGCCCCAACGCCACGTACAGCAGCAGATGCACACCGTGCCAGGTCTCGTACCGCAGCCGCCGCCTCACCTTCCGGGTGGAGACCGAGGCGACCACGACGACGAGCGCCGCCGCCAGCATCCCGAGCAGCGAGGCCGGCACTCCGGCCAGCGCGAAGAACGTCTTCACCATCGACGCGTCGTCGAGCCTCGCGAAGCCCAGCACCACCAGCACGGCGTGGGTGAGGAGGGTCCACAACAGGGTGAAGCCGACCCACCGGTGCCACACCGTCAGCCGGTCCATGCCGATACGGCGGTCGAGCCACGGCAGCCTGGCCACCAGCAGCAGTTGGAACAGCATCAGCACGGCGGCGTGCAGACCGAAGAACTTGGCGACCGTGAGCACCCCGTTCTTACCGGTCCCGGCGTTGAGGAACAGGACCTCGACGATCGCCAAGTTGGCGACGACGAAGGCCCACAGCGCCCATCGCGCCGCAACGACAGGAGGGACGGTGCGCCGACGCACCGGCATCTGTGAACTCGTCGCTTCCACTGCTTCCCCCTCATATCCGACCTGACGGCCCGGCCCAGCGGCCGTCGACCAGTACGTTGAGAGACTAAGGGGTTGAGCACAAGCCGGTCGGCGGAAGTATCGACACTTCCTGCTGCGTTCGCAGCACGACGACGCCTGCCCCTCACTTCCCCGCTGCCGTCCCGGAGGGGAGAGGCTCGCCCGAGCGCAGGTGCTCCCTCAGCCACTGCTCGGTGTTGCTCACGTGCAGCAGTGCCGCGGCCTGGCTCAGGGTGGTGTCACGGGTGGACAGGGCGTTGAAGATCGCCTCGTGCTCGGCGAGGGTCCGGCCCGCGGCCTTGCCGTCGACCAGACCGCGCCAGATGCGGGCGCGCAGCGTGCGGCCGGAGATCCCCTCCAGGAGGGTGAGGAGGGTCTCGTTGCCGGTGGCCGAGACCACGGCGCGGTGGAAGGCGGCGTCGTGGGCGTTGAGCCGTTCGACGTCGTCGCGGGCCTGACGCATGGCATCCAGGTGCCGCTTCACCTCGGCCAGCTGTTCATCGGTGATCCGTGTGGCGGCAAGTGCCGTGGCCATGGGTTCGAGGAGCCGTCGTACCTCCATGAGGTCCTGCAGGGCGACCGAGTCGCCCTGCAGGAGTTCCACCGCGCCGCCGAGCCCCTCCAGCAGCAGGCTCGGCTGGAGGCTGGTCACATACGTGCCGTCGCCTCGTCTGACCTCCAGGACCCGCGCCACGGCCAATGCCTTGACCGCTTCGCGGGCGAGATTGCGGGACAGCCCCAGCTGCGCGGCCAGGTCCGGCTCCGGTGGGAGCTTCGATCCGGGAGGAAGGGCGCCGGTCCGGATCAGCTCACGGATCCGCTCGATCGCCTTGTCCGTCAGCGACACCGCACGTCCCTCCCCACTGTGCCCCGCGAGCACGTCCGACCTGCTCGGGAGTCCGCATGCCGAGGGTGACGTCGATGGTACTGGGGTGAGTGTCCGGGAAGGCGATCGCGGCGGCGGGCATCCCATCAATCCCCGCCGATGACGGCTCCTCATCGACCACGGAATCCGGACAGACATACCATGTTTCAGCAGGCGCAAAGTGCACGGAAACAGGCGCAAGATGCGTCAACTACCCCTCCCTGAGGCGCCTTTCATCCCTGCAACTGGTTGACATCCCAGGGACGCATGCCGGACCTTCATGCGTAACAAGCGGTGCCCTGTGCACAGCAGCCACGCCGACTCGTGTCCCCCGCACTCCCCTGTCCCCCAGCATCAGGGATGTCTCTCCATGTCGAGTTCGATCAACAGACGCCACTTCCTGGCCGGTGCCACCTACGTGGCCACGGCCGCCGTTGCCTCAGGCGTGTTCGGTCCTGGGGTCGCTCATGCGGCGCCCGGCACCTACACGCCCGACTGGAACTCGGTCGACCAGCATCCGCCGGCCCCGGAGTGGTTCCAGGACGCGAAGTTCGGGATCTACTTCCACTGGGGCGTCTTCAGCGTCCCCGCCTACGACAACGAGTGGTACCCGCGGAACATGTACCAGGCGGACAGCAACGCCAACCAGCACCACATCGCGACCTACGGCAGGCCATCGGCATGGCCGTACCACAACTTCATCGACGGAGCGAAGGACCTGGCGGGCAACACCGTGCGGTTCGCGCCGAAACTGAAGTCGGCCGGAGGGAAGTTCGACCCCGAGGAGTGGGCGCAGCTGTTCGTCGACGCCGGCGCCAGGTTCGCCGGCCCGGTCGCCGAGCACCATGACGGCTTCTCCATGTGGGACAGCCAGGTCAACGAGTGGAACTCGGTGAAGAAGGGCCCGGGCCTGGACCTGCTGAAGCTCTTCTCCACGGCCATCCGCGCCAAGAACCTCAAGCTGCTGGTGGCCATGCACCACGCGTACAACTTCACCGGCTTCTACGAGCATGCCCCCGCCCAGACGGACTCGAGCCTCAAGAAGCTCTACGGGCAGCTGGGCCCGGCCGCGGAGAACCAGCTCTGGTTCGACAAGCTCAAGGAGGTGGTCGACCGCGCCCAGCCCGACATCCTGTGGCAGGACTTCAATCTGGACGCCGTTGACGAGCAACAACGCCTCAACTTCCTTGCGTACTACTACAACCAGGCGGGCAGCTGGGACCGTGAGGTCGTCGCCACGTACAAGGACGGCATGAACGGCAAGGGCGAGGTCTTCGACTACGAGCGCGGCGGCCCCGCCGACATCACCACGCCGTACTGGCTGACCGACGACAGCATCTCCAGCAGCAGCTGGTGCTACACCCAGGGCATCGGCTACTACACGCTCCAGCAGATGCTGCACTCGTTCCTGGACCGGGTCAGCAAGAACGGCAACATGCTGCTGAACATCGCGCCCCTGGCCGACGGCACCATTCCCCAGGCGCAGAAGGACATCCTGCTCGGCATCGGCGACCACCTGAAGCGCTTCGGCGAGTCGGTGTACGCGACCCGCGCCTGGACCGAGTACGGCGAGGGCCCGACGAAGATGGGCGGCGGTTCGTTCACCACCCCGCACGCCGGCACTCCGCAGGACATCCGCTTCACCCGCAACAAGGCCGGCAACGTCCTGTACGCCACCGTCCTGGGCTGGCCCGGCAGCTCACTGACGATCAAGACGCTCAGCTCGGACCGGATCAACCTCTCGTCGCTGAGCTCGGTCAAGCTCCTCGGCTCCACCGCCGGCACCTACATCGACCTGCCCGCGACGTCCCAGAGCTCCTCCGGCCTGACGGTCACCCTGCCGTCCTCGACGCCCTACAGTGCGCACGCCTACGTCCTCAAGCTGGTCTTCTCCGGCACGATCCCGGGGCTGCGGCCGCTCGCCGGAGCCGTCGGCTTCGGGGGCGTCGACTACACCGGCAAGGCGGGCGTGTTCACGCTCGGCGACCACACCGCGGCCGACCTGACCGCGGCCGGACTCGGCGCGCGCACCCTGTCCTCCCTCCGAACGGCCCCCGGCTACCAGGTGATCGGCTACTCCGGGGACGACTTCAGCGGCACCTCCTGGACGTTCACCGCCGAGAATCCCGACCTGCGTGCCACCGGCAACAACGACCGGATCACCTCGCTGAGAGTCCGGTTCGACCCGGCGAGGTACTTCCGGATCACCAACGCCACCAGCGGACTCGCCCTGGACAGCGGCGGCAACGTGGGCTCCGGGTCCGACCTCAAACAGTGGACCTGGGACGGCAGTCCCAACCTGCAGTGGCACGCCGAGCCGGTCGAAGGCGGCTACTACCGGCTGGTCAACCGCGCCAACGGCATGGTCGCCGACGGCTGGGGCGCCACCTCCGACGGCTCTCCGGCCCGGCAGGCTCCCTGGAACGGCGGCACCGACCAGCAGTGGAAGATCGTCCACCGGGGCGGTGACCGCTACTCGCTCGCCAACCGCACCACCGGCCTGGTTCTCGACGGCGGCGGCACCGTCGACTCGGGCTCCGTCACCAAGCAGTGGACGTACGGCAGCAGCACCAATCTGCTGTGGAGCTTCACCGCCCTCTGACACCCGCCTGCCCCCGCTCCCCCGCCGCGCTCGCCGTGGTCTCCGGCCGAAGGGTCCTTCCGCTCGGACCTGCTGCCGCAACCATTCTCGCGGTCGTTTCGCGAGCCATTCGGAAAGCAAGACCTCACGGATGGCAGGAAGTTCATCGAGCCTGGAGCATCAAAATTCTCGAATGTTTCGTAGCTGACGACGATTCATGCGAGAGGTATTGACGGGATTCACCGGCCTCCTATCATCCAGAATGTTCAACGAGCCGATCCACGTTCGACATCTCGTACGGCTGGGCCACAGAAGGAGCATGCCACCCGTGCACATGTCATGGACTCATCACGCCCTGTCCCGTCGCCGCACACTGACGGCCGCGGCCGGTCCGGCCGCCGGTGCCCTGCTTCCTCCGACGACGAACTCGACCTGCTGACCGATCGTGCCTGGTGAGCGCTTCTGATGGGAGCGCTCCCTACCCTCACCGCCCCCCATCGGACGCACCCCTGTCAGAGAACCGAGGTACCGTCATGCGCCGCAAACTCCTCGCCCTGGTGGCAGCGCTCTCCGCGCTCCCACTGGCGCTCGCCGCCGCACCGCCCGCCCACGCGGCCGACCCGACGACCATGACCAACGGGTTCTACGTGGACCCCGACTCCAGCGCGAAGCGGTGGGTCGCCGCCAACCCCGGTGACGGCCGGGCGAGCGCGATCAACGCCTCCATCGCCAACACCCCGACAGCCCGCTGGTTCGGCTTCTGGAGCGGCACCATCGGCAGCGCCGCCGGGGCGTACGTGGGCGCCGCGGACGCCCGGGACAAGCTGCCCGTCCTCGTCGCCTACAACATCTACAACCGCGACTACTGCGGCGGGCACTCCGCGGGCGGAGCCTCCTCGCCGTCCGCCTACGCCAGCTGGATCGCGCAGTTCGCGGGCGGAATCGCCGGCCGTCCGGCCGTCGTCGTCCTCGAACCGGACTCCCTCGGGGACTACGGCTGCATGACCCAGGCGCAGATCGACGAGCGCGAGGCCATGCTCACCGGCGCGCTCGCCGAGTTCAACCGCCAGGCTCCCAACACCTGGGTCTATCTCGACGCCGGCAACCCGGCCTGGGCGGGCGCGGCGACCATGGCCCGGCGCCTCCACGAGGCCGGCCTCCGACAGGCCCGCGGCTTCTCCCTCAACGTCTCCAACTACCTGACCACGGCCGAGAACACCGCGTACGGCAACGCCGTCAACAGTGAACTCAGGGCCCGGTACGGCTACACCAAGCCGTTCGTCGTGGACTCCAGCCGCAACGGCAACGGCTCCAACGGCCAGTGGTGCAACCCATCAGGCCGCCGTATCGGCGCCCCGACCCAGCTGGGCGGAGGCGCCGAGATGCTCCTGTGGATCAAGGTCCCGGGCGAGTCCGACGGCAACTGCGGCGTAGGAAACGGCTCCTCGGCCGGTCAGTTCCTCCCGGAGGTCGCCTACAAGATGATCTACGGCTACTGATCCGGGGCCGCTCGGCGCGGTTCCGGCGCGGGCCGAGGTCGGACCGCCCCTGAGAAGGACGCGGTCCGGCCTCGGCTGCTACGAGCCACATACGCCACACACACCACCGCCGTTCCCGAACGCACCAACCTGGAGCGCCACGGAGCAGCGACCGACCTAGGCTGGAAGGAGCCGCTGGAAACCAGCCCTGACAGGCACGGCTGTCCGGACGGAGGCGTGGCGGTGGAGATGGCCGACGAGAAGGATGAGCCCACTGCCGTTGCCGTGGTGGATCCGGACGGCACGGTGAGCGGCTGGAGCGATGGGGGTCGGCTGCTGCTGGGCTGGACGGCGGAGGACATCGTCGGCCGCCCCGTGACCGACCTGCTGGTCGATCCCCCTTCCGGCTCCCCCGAGGGATACAGCGCCGGCCTCACGGGCTTCGTCCCCCTGCGCCACCGGGACGGTTCCACGGTGGACGCCGTGGTAACGGCTCATTCGCTGTCCGGCCCCGACGGGCTGGCACTGGGCCACGCGGTGACCGTCCAGCGCTGGGGAAGCCGCCCGGTGATCGCCGACCGGGCCTTCGAGCAGTCGCCCTTCGCCCTGGGCGTCTACGACCCTGAGCTGCGGTTTCTGTGGATCAACGCCTCTTCGGGCCGGGTGATCGCGCACACCGAGGAGCAAGTGCTCGGTAGGAAGTACCGCGAGGTGCTTCCCGAGTTCGACCGCTCGCTGTTTCCCGAGAGGGACGACAAGCCCTACACGGACGCGCTCGCCGAAGTCGCGAGGACGGGCGAACCCACGCGTCTCATCACCGTCTTCCGCCCTCGCGGCAGTGACTACGCCAACGCCTGGGCCACCAGCATCTGGCCCGTCCGGGATGACCAGGGCAGGGTCCGCGCGATCGCCAACTGGGGATTCGACATGAGCGCCGAGTACTGGGCTCGGCAACGCCTGCTCATCCTCAACAATGCCAGCAGCGGCATCGGCCGGACCCTGGACGTGATCGGCACCGCCCTGGAGCTGGCCACGACCCCGGTGCCGGGGTTCACCGACCTCGTCACCGTGGATCTCTTCGACGAGGTGCTGCGCGGAGAGGAACCGCCCCCCGTGGCCGGGCTCGTCTCCGGCGAGCCCGTCGTGCTCAGCCGTGCCGCCCGGCACAGCGCACAGGACGACACCGACCCGGCTCCCGGGCCCCCGACACCGGTCAGCCACGCTCCCGGTTCCGTCGCCGCCCGCTGCCTGGTCACCGGCAGGTCCACGGTCGAGCTCGCCGCCGAACCCGGCCAGGGCGGCGAATGGGCCTTCGGGCCCGGGCTCGCCGCCGACCCGGCCCACTGGCCGCCGGGCAACCCGGTGATCGACGAGTCTCTCGCCGCGGACGGGCTGACCGGCCGGATCACCGTGCCGCTCAGGGCGCGCGGCGTGCTGCTCGGGGTCGTCGTCTTCTCCCGGCTCGACCGCCCCGAGGCCTTCACCGCCGACGACCTGATCCTGGCCGAAGAGCTGACCGCCAAGGCAGCGGTCGCCATCGACAACGCCCGCCGCTACTCGCGCGAGCGGACGACCGCGCTGACCCTCCAGCGCAGCCTGCTGCCGCAGGGACTGCCGAACCATGAGGCGGTCGAGGTGGCATCCCGCTATCTGCCGGGCGGGGCCGGTGCGGAAGTGGGCGGTGACTGGTTCGACGTCATTCCGCTGTCCGGCGCCCGGGTCGCCCTGGTCGTCGGCGATGTCGTCGGGCACGGCCTGCACGCCTCGGCCAGCATGGGCAGGCTGCGGACGGCGGTCCGCACCCTCGCCGACGTGGACCTGCCGCCGGACGAACTGCTGACCCATCTGGACGACCTGGTCCTGCACCTCGCCGGCGACCTCCAGCCCACCGGCCCCTTCGGGGCGACCGGCGAGTCCGGGGCCACCTGTCTGTACACCGTCTACGACCCGGTGTCCCGACGGTTCACGCTGGCGAGCGCCGGTCATCCCCTGCCGCTGATCATCGCCCCGGACGGCACCAGGACCCCGGTGACCGCCCAGCCGGGACCCCCGCTCGGCATCGGAGGGCTGCCGTTCGAGGCCACCGAGCTCGACCTGCCCGAGGGCAGCCTGCTCGCCCTCTACACCGACGGGCTGCTGGACGGCCGCGCACGCGAGGCCGACAAGGGAATCACCGAACTGCAGCGGATCCTGGACCAGTCGGCGACCTCGTTGGAGACCCTCTGCGACACGGTGATCGACGCGGTGCTCCCCGACCGCCGGACCGACGACGCGGCCCTGCTGCTCGCTCGCACGCACGCGCTGGCTCCTCACCACGTCGCCGACTGGGACGTGGAGCCGGACCCCGCGCAGGTGCCGAACGCCAGGAAGTTCGCTGTCGACCAGGTGGACGCCTGGGGCCTGGAGGAGGCCGCCTTCGTCACGGAGCTGGTCGTCAGCGAACTGGTCACCAACGCCATCCGATACGGCGAACCGCCGATCAAGCTGCGGCTGATTCGCGACACCTCCCTGATCTGCGAGGTCTCCGACGCCAGCAACACCGCCCCGCACCTGCGCCGGGCCCGCGTCTTCGACGAGGGCGGCCGGGGATTGTTGCTCGTCGCCCAGCTGACCCAGGGGTGGGGCACCCGGCACACCACCGACGGCAAGACGATCTGGTGCGCTCAGACCCTGCCCCGGTGAACGTGGCGGTCGAGAAGTCGTTGGTGCCTCGGACACATGGAGGTCATCGGGGGTCGTCCTCCACCTTCTCGAAGAAGAACTCGTGTTTGAGGAAGGAGACGTCGTACTCGTGTCCGGCCTGCGGCGGCAGCAGTTGGGATGCCTGGAACAGGCGCCACCCGTCGAGCAGGGCGGCAAGCCCTGTGGGGTAGGGCGGCTCGTCGCTGTCACCGGTCGTCGGGTGGGTCCTGCCGGTCCCGTCGTACCGGGACCAGCCCACAACATCGGCGTCCAGCGCCGACGTGGCGAGGTAGAGAACCAGAACCTGCTGTCTCATGCGTGACTCCTCAGGGCGGGCCGATTGCCGACGCGCGTGACCCAGTACTCGACGTCGAACGAGTCGTCGCCGGTCAGGGCCCGCCACAGCAGGACCCGGTTGTAGATCTCCAGTCGGGCCGTGGCCTGCTCGTACCAGGGGAAGTACGTGTTCAGTTCCGCGGTCACCGCAGGGTCGTGCAGGTCGGACACGTCCCACAGGCGCACCTGGGGCACGGTCGGGTTGAGGCGGAGCTTGTACATGAAGCGACGAGCCGCGGTGTCGTTGCGGCGGCCGCCGTGCCAGATGCCGTGGTGCACGAGCACGACCGTGCCAGCCGGGCAGGTCAGACGCGTCTGTCCCCGGAGGTTCTGGACACGGCCGACGTCCGTCTCGTTGATCCTGCGCAGATGGCTTCCGGGCACGCTGAGGGTGCCGCCCATCTCGCCGGTCACCTCGTGCGGGTAGTACATGAGCTGGATGTCGAACGCGTCCGGCCGTACGTCGATGATCGCGTCTGCGTGGAGCGCCTGCGCGTGTCCCTCGTGCGGCTCGCGCACATGAACCGCATGGTGGTCGACGGTCGGCAGGGGACCGACCAGGCTCTCGACAGCGCCTGCGACGACCGGCAGGCCGAGCAGCTCGTGGACGAAGGTGTCCGACCCGAACGCTTCACTCAGCGGGGTGCCGTAGGCCACGTCCGGCAGACCCTCGGTCAAGGTCGCGACGGCCCGTTCGTTGATCTCCCGCGGCACCACCCCGTCCAGGCGCAGGAATCCCTGCGCGACGAACCGCGCCACCTGGACCGAGGTCAGGAGTTGCTTGCTGGTTGACATGCGACGAACGTACGGGCCCGATCCGGAACCGTCGTGGGCTGAAATCGTCCAGTGCTGGTAATTTTCCATCATCGTGAAGCACGTAACAGTACGGCTGGACGAAGCGCCCACCGTGGTCGACGCCGGCATCGGGGTGCACGGCGTCTCCACCGACCATGACGTCTTCCGGCTGCCCGACCTGTGGCAGCTGCACCTCTACCACTACGAGGGTGCTCTGACCCTCGGAGGGTCGGTCCACCCCATACGCCCCGGCCACGTCAGCCTGGTGCCGCCGAACACGGAGGTGCACTTCCACTACCGGGGCAGGTCGGAGCATCTCTACGTCCATCTGCGGTTGCACGACGGCGGAACCGCGCGCGTGGTGCCGGTGATGCAGGACGCCGCGGCCGAGAGCACACGCCTGGCCGATCTGCTCCGCCGCGCCGTGACGGCCATGCCGACCTCTCCCCCGCGCGCCACGGCCGAGGTCTGGACCGCTCTGTGGCGCATCGCCGAGTTGCCCGAGGGCGATGGAACCGGACGCCGCCACCCCTTCGTGGCCACCGCACAGGCCTGCATCGAGGAGAACCTGGCCGGTCCGCTGTCCGTGCCGGACGTCGCACGCGTCGTCGGAATCTCCCACACCCACCTGACGCGCGTGTTCCGTGCCGAGACCGGCCTCACGGTCGTGTCATACATCAGGCACCGACGCCTTCAACGCGCCCGCCACCTCCTGCAGTCCTCCACCCTTTCCATCACCGCCATCGCCGCGGCCGTCGGCATCGCCGATCTCCAGGCCTTCAACAAGGCCTGCCGCCGTGAACTCGGCGCGAGCCCACGTGACCTACGTGCGGCCGCACCTCCGCCCACGCTTCAGCCGCCGACCGGCCTGTAGGAGCAGCAGGAACGGACCTCACCGCTGTCACGGTCTCGTCCGGCTGCAACCGGTCGCCGTCGCCAACCCCATGTCCCCCCAGTCCGCAGAGCCGACTTCCGGCGGCACGGCACCGGTCTCCTCGGCCATTTCTCTGCGAGCGTGTAGACATCACCGACTCCGAATGGAACGCTCCCTACAGACGCGGACCTGTTCTCCCGCTCCGCCGGTTCGCCTTCTGCTCTTCGGTCGGCGTCGCCGCTCCAGCGCAACCCCGCCATGTTCTCCGCACGAGCCGCGCATTGCGCACCAGCACTCAAGCCTCGCAGCAGCCGAGTCCTGGTCAAGGGCGCCACCTGCGATATCGGGGCCTACGAGCGAACGCCATGCCCCCCCCACACCGACACCTGGAGTGATGGATGAGAGCCCCGAGTCTGCGCCACGCCCTGGCCAGCGCCGCGGCCGCCGTCGCGGCCCTGCTGCTGTCACTGACCGTTCCCCCGCCCACTGCCCACGCGGATTCCGCCCCCGACTCCCTGGTCGTGCGCACCGACCGGGGCTGGGCGCGGGGCGCGGCCGTCCACGACGGCGGGCGGGTCTTCCAGGGGATCCCGTTCGCCGCCCCGCCGACCGGTGAGCTCCGCTGGCGTCCGCCGCGACCCGCGCCGCAGTGGTCCGGCGTCCGGGACGCCACCGAACCGGCCAACCCCTGCCCCCAGTTACCGCTGACGCTGCTCCCCGACGGCGGCCCCGTCCTGCCAGGAGAGTCCAACCGCACCGGCAGCACCACGGAGGACTGCCTGTACCTCAACGTCTGGACGCCCGCCCGTACCAACGGCCGCCCCCTCCCCGTGCTGGTGTGGCTGCACGGCGGAGGCAACGTCTACGGCGCGGGCAGCGACTACGACGGCTCCGCCCTGGCCGCTCGGGGTGTGGTCGTGGTGACCGTCAACTACCGCCTCGGCGCACTGGGGTTCCTGGCCCACCCTGCCCTGTCGGCCGAGAGCCAGGACCACGCCTCGGGCGACTACGGCCTGATGGACCAACAGGCCGCCCTGCGCTGGGTGCGGCGCAACATCGGTGCCTTCGGTGGCGACCGGAACCGGGTGACGCTCGGCGGCCAGTCCGCCGGATCGGCGGACACCTGCCTCCACATCGCCTCGCCGACCGCGAAAGGCCTGTTCCACCGGGCGATCCAGCAGAGCGGAGCCTGCGCCGCGGACGGCGGTCTGACACCCCTCCCGCTCGACGCGGCCGAGCGGAAGGGAAGCGGCTTCGCGGCCTCGGTCGGCTGCACCGACCCGACGACCGCGGCGGGCTGCCTGCGCGCCGTGCCCACCACCGAGCTCATCCGCGCCACCGGGACAGGTGCCACCCCCCTGTGGACCCCGAACACCGGCCCCCGTGTCCTCC
>NZ_JAIGQA010000119.1:0-26334 GCF_019733245.1 Streptomyces sp. WAC04114 | reverse complement strand
GTTCGACACGCCGACGGTTGCCGGACTCGCGGCCGGGCTGGGTGAGGCCGACGGTGCAAGGCCCGCACTGACCGCACGCCCGCGGCCCGACCTGGTACCGCTGTCCTACGGCCAACGCCGCCTGTGGCTCATCGACCAGCTCGAAGGACCCAGCGCCACCTACAACATCCCGGTGTCCGTGCGGCTCGCCGGTGATGTCGACACCGCCGCCCTCGACCACGCGTTCCGTGACGTGCTCGGCCGGCACGAGGTGCTGCGCACCGTCTTCCCCGCCGTGGACGGCGAGCCCCGTCAGCGCATTCTCGAAGCGGACCGTCTGGACTGGGCCTTGGTGGTCGAGGAGGTGACGGCCGGGGAACTGGACGCGGCCGTCGCCGCGGCGGAGGCGCACACCTTCGACCTGGCGCATGACGTGCCGATCCGGGCCTGGCTGTTCCGGGTCGACGCCGGGGACAGTGTGCTGGTCGTGGTGATCCACCACATCGCCGGTGACGGCTGGTCGTGGGCTCCGATGGCCCGGGACGTCACCCTCGCGTACACGGCGCGGTGCGCGGGCCGGGCTCCGGAGTGGGAACCGCTGCCGGTGCAGTACGCCGACTACGCCCTCTGGCAGCGCGAGCTGCTGGGCGACGCCAACGACCCGGACAGCCTGATGTCCCGCCAGGTCGCCTACTGGCGGGAGACGCTGGCCGGCATCCCGGAGGAGCTGGCGTTGCCCTTCGACCACGCGCGTCCCGCGGTGGTCGGGCACCAGGGCCACCGGGTACGGCTGGAGATCCCCGCCGAGGTGCACGCACGGCTGGCGGAGCTGGCGCGGGCCGAGGGCGTCACGATGTTCATGGTGTTGCAGGGCGCCCTCGCGGTACTGCTCTCCCGGCTCGGCGCCGGGGACGACATACCGATCGGCTCGGCCCTCGCCGGCCGTACCGACGAGGCCCTGGACGACCTGGCGGGTTACTTCGTCAACACGTTCGTGCTGCGCACGGACCTGTCCGGCGACCCCACGTTCCGTGAGGTGCTGGGCCGGGTGCGGGACGCGGGACTGGGCGCGTTCGCCCACCCGGACGTGCCGTTCGAGAAGCTCGTGGAGGAGCTGTCCCCGGCCCGCTCCATGGCCCGCCACCCCCTGTTCCAGGTGATGCTCCTGCTGGAGAACACCGCCGACGCGGTCCTGGACCTGTCCGGCTCGGGCACCGGCCCGGATACGGGCCCGGGCGGGGCACCGCAGTCCCCGGACGACCCGCAGTCCCGGGACGACCTGCAATCCTCGAACAACGCCCAGTCCTCGGACGACCCACGGGACCCGGTGGAGCCCGCGGTGGTCAAGTTCGACCTGGACCTGAACCTCGTCGAGCTGTTCGGTGAGAAGGGCGCTCCCGAGGGCCTGCGCGGGACGGTCGTCGCGGCGGCCGACCTGTTCGAACCGGAGTCGGTCATCAGGCTCACCGAGCGCTACGTCCGGGTCCTCACGCTGCTGTCCGGCGCGCCGGAGACCCGGCTCGGAGCCGTGGACCTGCTGGACACGGCCGAGCGCCGGCGGGTGCTGAGCGACTGGAACGACACGGCCGCCGAGGTGCCGCACACCACGGTGGTGGAGCTCTTCCGGCGGCAGGTCGTGCGGACGCCGGACCGGACCGCCCTGGCCTCCGGTGAGACGGAGCTGACCTACGCGGAGCTGGACGCGCGGGCCAACCGGCTGGCGCGGTACCTCATCGACCAGGGCGTGGGCCCGGAGTCGGTGGTCGCGGTCGTCTTCGAGCGGACCGTCGACCTGGTCGTCTCCCTGCTCGCCGTGCTCAAGGCGGGCGCGGCCTACCTGCCGATCGACCCGCACTACCCGGCTGATCGCATCGCCTATGTGATCGCGGACTCGGGAGCGGTGTGCCTGCTGACCGGTGCGAGCATGCGCGAGCGGCTGCACGAGTTCGAGCTGGGGGCGGACCGGCGCACCGCACCCCCGGTGGTGATCCTGGACGATCCGGCCGTCGTCGAGTCGCTGTCCGGATACGCCGACCGGGACGTGGAGGACGGTGAGCGCATCGCCCCGCTGTATCCGGAGCACCCGATGTGGGTCATCTACACTTCCGGCTCCACCGGACGCCCCAAGGGTGTGCTGGTCGAACACCGGGCCATCGTCAACTTCCTGATGTCGATGCAGGACATGTTCGGGCTCGGCGCCGACGACCGGCTGCTGGCCGTCAGCACGCACGGCTGCGACATGGCCGGCTTCGAGTTCTACCTGCCGCTCCTCAACGGCGCGCGCCTCGATCTCGCCGCGCAGGAGGACGTACTCGACCCCTGGGCGCTGCGGGAGGTGATCCGCTCGACCGGGGCGACGGTCGTCCACGCCACGCCGAGTCTGTGGCGCGGGCTGGCGGCCGACGGCGAGGACCCGGTCGACTGGACCGGCATCCGCGCGATGATCGGCGCCGAGGCACTCCCGGCCGACCTGGCCCGCACCCTCCTGGCGAAGACGCCCACCCTCACCAACCTCTACGGCCCGACCGAGACCACCGTCTGGTCGACGGCGAAGGAGCTGCGCGGGCAGGACGCGGACGCCACCTCCATCGGGACGCCGATCGCCAACACCCAGGTGTACGTGCTGGACGACACCCTGGCGCCGGTGGCTCCCGGGGTCGCGGGGGAGCTGTACATCGGCGGCCACGGCATGGCGCGCGGCTACCTGGGCAAACCGGGGCTGACCGCGGGCCGCTTCGTGGCCTGCCCGTTCGGCACCGGCGGGGAGCGCATGTACCGCACCGGCGACGTCGTACGGTGGACGGACGGCGGGGAGCTGCAGTACGTGGGCCGCTCCGACGACCAGGTGAAGGTGCGCGGCTTCCGGGTCGAGCTGGGCGAGATCGAGGCCCTGCTGGCCACCCACCCCTCGGTCGCCCAGGCCGTGGTGCTCGTCCGGGAGGACACCCCCGGGGACCAGCGGCTGGTGGCCTACCTGGTGCCGAACCGGGACACCGGCGCGGACGCGGTCGACGGCCTCGGGCAGGCGGCACGGGCGATCGCCCAGGACCGGCTGCCGGGATACATGGTTCCCTCGGCGGTGCTGGTCGTGGACCGGCTGCCGCTGATGCCGAACGGCAAACTGGACCGCAAGGCGCTGCCCCGGCCGGACAGCACCGGCACCGCCCAGCAGTCCCACGCCAACTGGGCCGTCACCTCGTTCGAGACGAACGTGTGCGCCGCCTTCGCGGAGGTCCTCGGGGTCGAGTCGGTCGGCGTGGACGACGACTTCTTCGCACTCGGCGGGCACTCCCTGCTGGCCGTCCGGCTCGTGGAGCGGCTCAAGCAACGCGGGGTGTCGATCGTCGTCCGCGATGTGTTCGCCGCGCCGACGGCGGCGGGCCTGCTGAAGCGGATGTCGCTGTCCTCCGTGCGGGACGCGCTGGACGTGCTGCTGCCGATCAGGACGGAGGGCAGCCGCCCGCCCCTCTTCGCCGTGCACCCGGCCGGCGGCCTGAGCTGGTGCTACATGCCGCTGGCCCGGTACGTGCCGGCCGGCATCCCGGTGTACGGGCTCCAGGCGCGCGGAGTGGACGGCGCCTCCGCTCCGGCCGGCTCCATCGCGGAGATGGCGGCCGACTACCTGGAGCAGATCCGCTCGGTACAGCCCGAGGGCCCCTACCACCTGCTCGGCTGGTCGTACGGCGGCGTCGTGGCGCACGAGATGGCCGTGCAGCTGCGCGAGGCGGGCGAGGAGGTCGGGTCGCTGGTCCTCCTCGACCAGTACCCGTGGACCAGGGCCGGCGACAACGAGCCCGGCGCGCACGTCCCCCGGGAGACGGCGGCGAGTGCGGGGGAGGGGGACCCGCTGGACCGGCTGGTCGACGTGGTGCGCGAGCAGGGCGGCGGTGTACTCGGCGCGGTGACGGACGAGGAGTACCGCACCTATGCGCGGGTGCTGCACAACCACGAAGTGCTCCGGGACGGACACACCTTCCGGCGGTTCGACGGTGACGCCCTGCTGATCGTGGCGGACGGGAGCCGGGAGAACCGGGAGGACGGGCTCACCGGGGAGCTGTGGAAGCCCCATGTCACCGGTGAGGTGACCGAGGTGGGCCTGCCGTGCACGCACTACCGGCTGGCCGATCCGGAGAACCTGCGCGAGGTCTGGTCGGCGGTGGAGGCCTGGCGCGGCGACCTCCGCTGACGGAACGGCGAAGGGGCCCTGAGCGTATGCCGCGCTCAGGGCCCCTCGGGCTGTGGCCGGTCGGCCGGTGGCGTCCTACGCCGGGCCCTCCGCGAGTGCCTTGGCCACGCGGTCGAGGGCGGTGGTCACGTCCTGCCGGGATACGCCGGAGTGCAGCACCGCCCGGATCCGGCCGTGGCCGAACTCGCCGACGCGCAGCCCGGCCCGGTGCGCGGTGTGCACGAAGGAGGACGGGGTGAACCCGCCCGCGACGACCCGGAACAGCAGGATGTTCGTCCGTACCGTGTCCGGGTCGATCTCGATCCCCGGGATCCCGGCCAGACCCTCGGCGAACGCGCGGGCGTTGGCATGGTCCTCGGCGAGCCGCCCGGCGTCCGCGAGGGCGACCAGGCCGGCGGCCGCCACGATGCCCGCCTGCCGCATGCCACCGCCGAGCATCTTGCGGATGCGGTGCACCGACGCGATGAAGTCGGCGCTGCCCGCGACCACGGACCCGATCGGTGCGCCGAGTCCCTTGGAGAGGCAGAACTGCACCGAGTCCGCGGCCCGCGCCACCTCCGCGGGCGATACGCCCAGGGCGACGGCCGCGTTGAACAACCGCGCTCCGTCGAGATGGACGGGCAGACCCTGTTCGTCGGCGAAACGGCGCACCTCGTCCTGGTAGACCGGGCTCAACGGCACTCCGCCGCACCGGTTCTGCGTGTTCTCCAGGCAGATCAGGCCGGGCAGCGCGAACTGGGGGTCCTCCGCGTCCTCGGCGAGCCCGGCGCGCAGATCGTCGAGCAGGAGCGTGCCGTCCGGCTGGTTCGGCAGCGGCTCGTACGTCACACCGCCGCAGACGACGGCACCGGCCGCCTCGTAGAGGTAGATGTCGCTCTCGGCGCCCACGAGCACCTTGGCACCGCGCGGACAGTGGGCCATGATGGCGGCGAGGTTCGCCATGGTGCCGCTGGGCATCAGGCAGGCCGACTCCTTGCCCAATGTGCGCGCCGCCGTCTCCTCCAGCTCCCGTACGGTCGGGTCCTCGCCGTACACGTCGTCACCGAGCGGAGCCGCGGCGATCGCCGCCATCATGTCCCCGGTGGGAAGGGTGAACGTGTCACTGCGCATCTCGATCATCGGTTGGTCGACCTCCGTGCAGTCATAGGTTCCCGCCGCCGAAGCAAGGGACTTTGGAATCCGCTCCGTTTTATGAGCGTTCCTCGTGCGGGAATTGAAAGAAGTCCGGGCATGCCCGGGCATCCTGACACGGCAAGACTTTTCGCGGGTACCGGCCGAGAATCCTCATGTCGACAGGCAGTCGGTCGGGCTTTCCTTGCGCCTGGCTCCTCCTTCTGAATGCGGAGTGTGCGAAATGCCTGACAACGACTGCGATCCATATGAGCGGCTGACCGATCTGTTCGCCGAGCGCTCGGTGCTCTACCGAGTGATCCGCCACGCACCCGAAGGCCGCACCGACGTGGCCAGCCGGCTGCGCCGCCACCCGCTGGAGCAGGCGGCCAAATCCATCGTGACCCGCGTCGCGACGGGCCGCCGCTCGCGGCGCTATGTGCTCGCCGTGGTGCCCGGGCACCGCCGGGTCGACCTGGACGCCCTGGCCGGCCAATACGGCGGCCAGGAGGCCTCGTTCGCCGTTCGGGAGGTCGCCGAGCGATTGTCCGGGAGCGTCAGCGGGGCCATCGCACCGCTCTCCTTCTCGGCCGACCTGGACGTGCTCGTGGACGACGGGCTGCTGCAGCACGAGGAGATCTACTTCAACGCCGGCCGGCTCGACGTGTCCGTGGCCCTGTCCGTGGCCGACTACCTGGACCTGGCCCGCCCCAAGGTCGCACCGATCGCGGTGTGACCGTTCAACTGCCGCGGTGCCGCAGTTGAATACGATGCCGAACGGCCGCGCCGGCACGGCACGATGAGTGCCGCGCTCGTCTGAACCCGTCGAGTGTTGATCGTTCGCCATCGGCCGGTCATGCTGATTCCGGAGAGCAACCGGACCCGCGCAATTCGGTCGGGTCTGCTGTGGTGCCCCCCTTCTCAGGGTCCAGGGAAATGGGCATGGCGCACCTCACACCATTTGACGTTGTCGAATTTCCCGAACGGAGAGCCTTAAATGGCTGATGAGCAGTTGTTCCTGCGGTCGAAGGTCATCGTGGAACCGCTCGTGGACAGGTTCGTGGCGCAGCCGCACACGGTCGCCCCGGTGCCGGCGTCGATGAACCTGGCCTTCCTGCACCTGCGGCTGCTCGAGTCGTACCTCCAGAACCCGCAGGTCCACGTTGCCGCCAGCCACAACCCCGAGCTGCGCGGCGGCTACTTCATCAACATCCCGGAGCACCGTGCCGACGAGGTACGCGACCTGGTCGCCGCCATCAAGCGGGACCGCGCGGACATGCTGCGCTTCGCCGAGGCGATCGCGGAGGGCCAGGAGCTGCTGCGTACCAACGCCACCGGCTTCGACCTGACCCCGCTCTACCCCCAGCTCCCCGAGGAGCTCAGCGGTCTTGTCGAGCTGGCGTACGACACCGACAACCAGGCGCAGATGCGCTTCATGGAGCCCCTGCTCTACAAGAGCAAGGTCTACGCGGAGGACCGGCAGTCGGTGCAGCTGTCGTTCGAGACCGGCATCGAGCGTCCGTTCATCCTCTCCACGCCGCGACTCCCCTCCCCGGACGTGCTGGACATCGACGTCCCGTTCCGCCACGAGGGTCTCGCCGAGCTGTTCCGCACCCGGATCCGGCCCACCAGCCTCGGTCATCTGCGTGACGCGCTCGGCCTGGACGACCTGCAGGCCAAGCAACTGTCCACCATGCTCAGCCCCGAACCGAGCCTGGCCCCCGACCGGCACATCGAGGGCGGCGGCCGGATCCGCTACTTCGGCCACGCCTGCCTGGTCCTCCAGACGCCCCAGGGCTCCATCGTGACCGACCCGTTCATCAGCGCCGACAGCACCGCGGGCGACCGCTACACGCTGGACGACCTGCCGGACTTCATCGACCTCGTGCTGATCACGCACGGCCACCAGGACCACATCGTCTTCGAGACGCTGATGCAGCTGCGCGGCCGCGTCGGGACGATCGTGGTGCCCCGCAGCTCGCGCGGCAATCTCCCCGACCCGTCGCTCGCGCTCATGCTGGGCAACCAGGGCTTCTCGGTCGTCGAGGTCGACGACTTCGACGAGATCGAGTTCCCCGGCGGCAAGGTCACCGCGACCCCGTTCCTCGGCGAGCACTGCGACCTCGACATCCGCGCCAAGTCGACGTACTGGGTCGAGCTCGCCGGCAAGAAGGTCTTCGTCGGCGCCGACTCCTCCGGCATCGCGCCGGCCCTGTACCGGCACATCAAGAACCACCTGGGCACCGCCGACTACGCCTTCCTCGGCATGGAGTGCGACGGGGCGTCGCTGATCTGGCTGTACCAGTCGCTCATCACCCGCCCCATGACCCGGAAGATGAGCAGCTCCCGCAAGCTCTCCGGCTCCAACGCGGAGCAGGCCTCCGCGATCATGACCGAGCTGGGCGCGACCGAGGCGTACGTCTACGCCATGGGCGAGGAGGACTGGCTGGGCCACGTCATGGCCACCACCTACACCGAGGACACCTACCAGATCAAGCAGATCGAGGAGTTCCTCACCTGGTGCGCGGACCGCAACATCAAGGCCGGCCACCTCTTCAAGCAGCAGGAGTGGCGCTGGTAGCGGGCTGACGTCCCGCCCGCCCCGACCGACCCGACGGCAGCCCGTGGCTGCACCCGCCGTAGGAGGATCCCAGTGGCCGTGCACAACATTGCGTACGTCGAGCTGTACACGAAAGACAAAGTGTCCGCCGTCGACCACCTCGTCTCGGCGATGGGCTTCACGAGGATCGCGGACAGCGTCGAGGTCGACCGCAGCTCGGTGCTGCTCGGCCAGGGCGACGTGCGCCTCGTGGTGACGTCGGGCCGGGGCGTGTGGAGGTTCCTCGACGAGCACGGGGACGGGGTCGCGGACATCGCGCTGGCCTGCGAGGCCGCCGCGGTGACCGAGATCGCCGAGGCGGCCGGCGCGGTCGGCGCGGACGTCACCACCTCCGCGTACGGCAGCACCGTGGTGGCGGGCTTCGGTGACGTCTCCCACAGCCTCGTCCCCGCCGTCGTCGGCACGGCACCCACGCTGCCGCCCGGCCGCAACTGGGTGCTCTCCGCGGACGCGACAGGCGCCGCACCGGGCCGGATCGTCGGCCTGGACCACATCGCCGTCTGTGTGACCGGTGGCAACCTGAGCGCTCAGGCGGACTACTACCAGAAGGTGCTCGGCCTCAGCCACTACTCCAGCGAGTACGTGGACGTCGGGGGGCAGGCGATGGACTCGATCGTCGTCCGCAGCGATTCCGGAGGGGTCACCTTCACCCTGGTCGCGCCCGACCCGGGCAAGGACCCGGGACAGCTCGACGCGTTCCTGGAGCGCAACGGAGGGGAGGGCGTGCAGCACCTGGCCTTCCTGGTCGAGGACATCATCCCCACCGTGCGCGAGCACCGGCGCAACGGAGTGCGGTTCCTGAGCACCCCGGACACCTACTACGACCTGCTCACCGAGCGGTTCGCCGACCTCCGCACCGAGATAGCGCAGCTCAGGGACGTCCGGGTGCTCGCCGACCGCGACGAATGGGGCCACCTGCTCCAGGTGTTCTCCCGCTCCCCGTACCCCCGCAACACCCTCTTCTACGAGCTGATCCAGCGCCGTGGCTCCCGCGGCTTCGGCAGCGCGAACATCCGTGCCCTGTACGAGGCCGTGGAGCGCGATCGGCTGACCGCGGGATGAGCGCCCCCGGCTCGCGTCTGCTCACCCTGGCCGACTACGAAGCCGCGGCCCGCTCCCGCTTCGAACCGCCGGTCTGGGACTACGTGGCCGGCGGAGCCGGGCAGGAGCGCACCCTTGCCGCCAACCTCGCCGCGTTCGAGGAGGTCCGGCTGCGGCCCCGGATGCTGTCCGGGGCGGGCGCGCCGGACACCACGGCCACCGTGCTCGGCCGAACCTGGCGCATCCCGGTGGGTATCGCACCGGTCGCCTACCACACCCTGGCCCATCCGGAGGGCGAGGCCGCGACGGCCCGCGCGGCCGGGACGGCGGGCGTGCCGCTCGTCGTCAGCACGTTCGCGGGCCTGCCCTTCAAAGAGATCGCGGCCGCCGCGCACAGCCCGCTGTGGCTCCAGGTCTACTGCTTCCGTGACCGGGCCACGACCCGCGAGCTCGTCGAGGCGGCAGAGCAGGCCGGCTTCGAGGCGCTGGTGCTCACCGTGGACGCCCCCCGGCTCGGCCGTCGGCTGCGTGACGTGCGCAACGACTTCCGGCTGCCGCGGGGCATCGAGCCCGCCAACCTGCCCGCGGACGACTTCCGTTCGCCGAGCGGTCATGCGCTCACGGCCTTCGATCCCGCACTGGACTGGTCCGTGGTCGAGTGGCTGCGGTCGGTCAGCCCGCTGCCGGTCCTCGTCAAGGGAGTACTGACCGGTGCGGACGCCCGGCGCGCGAGGGACGCCGGAGCCGACGGCATCGTGGTCTCCAATCACGGCGGACGACAGCTCGACGGAGCCCCGGCGACCCTCGACGTGCTGCCGGAGATCGCCGCGGCCGTGGACTCCTGCCCGGTCCTGCTCGACGGCGGGGTGCGCAGCGGCACGGACGTCCTGGCGGCGCTCGCCCTCGGTGCCGATGCCGTACTGGTCGGCCGGCCCGTGCTGCACGGTCTGGCGGTCGCCGGACAGCGGGGCGTCGAGGACGTCCTGGACATCCTCGCCGGGGAACTGACCGAGACCATGGTCCTCACCGGCACCCCGTCCGCCCGGCACGCGGACCCCGCACTCGTCCACGGCCGGCCGGAACCGCTCCCCGAGCCCGCACCACCGCACGTACCCGGCCCCGCCCCGGCGCTGCGCCGCGAACACCTGCACGGCAGCCTGTCCGAGCCGGTGCTGGACACGATGACCTTCCTCAACGAGGTGACGCAGCGCTACCCGGACGCCGTCTCCTTCGCCCCGGGCCGCCCCTACGACGGCTTCTTCGACACCGCCGACGTCTTCGCCCATCTGCGCCGCTACCTCGATCATCTGGAAGGCGAGGGCGCCTCGCCCCAGGCCATCCGGTCGGCCCTCTACCAGTACGGCCCGACAGCCGGTCAGATCCGCGAACTGATCGCCGAGTCGCTGCGCAAGGACGAAGGCATCGACGTGCCGCCCGAGTCGGTCGTGGTCACCGTCGGCGCCCAGGAGGCGATGTTCCTGGCGGTGCGCGCCCTGATCGCCGGCCCCGAGGACGCGCTGCTCGTCGCCAGTCCCTGCTACGTCGGCATCACCGGTGCCGCCCGGCTGCTGGACGTGGTGCCCACCCCGGTCGACGAGTCACCGGACGGCTTGAGCTGCGCCGACCTCGAAGCGGCGATCCGGCGCGAACGCGCGCGCGGCCGCCGCCCCCGGGCCTTCTACGTGGTCCCCGACCATTCCAACCCCTCGGGCACCACCCTCCCGCTCCGGACAAGGCATGAACTGCTCGACCTCGCCGAGCGGCACGACCTGCTCATCCTCGAGGACAGCCCGTACCGTCTGGTCAGCCCGGGCGAGCAACTGCCGACACTGAAGTCGCTCGACCGCACGCGTCGGGTCGTCCACCTGGGTTCGTACGCCAAGAGCCTCTTCCCGGGCGCGCGCGTCGGCTTCGCCGTCGCCGACCAGCAGGTCGTCGGCGCCGACGGCGGCACGGGGCTGCTCGCCGACGAACTCGCGAAGATCAAGAGCATGGTGACGGTCAACACCTCGTCGATCAGCCAGGCCGTCGTCGCGGGCATGTTGCTCACCGGCGGTGGCCGGGCCGCACCGCTGAACACCCGCAGCGCCGCCCACTACGGCGACTCCCTGCGGGTCACGCTCGAACAGCTGGAGCAGCGGCTGCCCGAGGCCGAGCGGACCCGGCTCGGCGTCCGGTGGAACACGCCCGCCGGGGGGTTCTTCCTGGGCGTCCGGGTGCCGTTCAGAGCCGACGACTCCGCGTTGACGCGCTCGGCGGAACAGTTCGGCGTGATCTGGACGCCGATGTCGTACTTCCACCCCCAGGGCGGCGGCGAGCACATGCTCCGGCTGTCCGTCAGCTACCTGACGCATGAGCAGATCACCGAGGGCATCGGCAGGCTCGCGCGCTTCATCAGGGCCGAGAGCGCGAGGTGACCGGGCGCAGGCCGGTGCCCCCACACACGTCCCACAGAACCGAGGGAGCACATCCATGCCGGTGTCCGCCGGGATCCACGAGTCCATCACCGAGGCGCAGCTCCTGCCACGCCTCATCCGCCTCGGCCCCAACCTGTACGGAGCGGCCTTCACCCTCATGAAGCTGCTGCCGGCCACCTACATCCTGCAACGGGCCGACGAGCGCGGTGAACTGGGCCCGGACACAGTCGTCGTGGAGACCACCTCGGGCACCTTCGGCCTTGCCCTGGCCATGCAGACCGCCCTGACCCGGCGGCCGCTGATCCTGGTCAGCGACCCCGCCATCGACGTCCACCTGCACCGCCGGCTCGCCGGGCTCGGCACCCGGGTGGAGATCTGCCCGGAACCCGCCCCCGTCGGCGGTTTCCAGGAGGCGCGGCTGCGCCGGCTCGCCGAGATCCGCGCCGAACTCCCCGACAGCTTCTGCCCCGAGCAGTACAGCAATCCCGACAACCCGCGCTCCTACGCCGTGGTCGCCGAGCAGCTCTCCGCGGCCCTCGGCGCCGTCGACTGCGTCATCGGCCCGGTCGGCTCCGGCGGTTCCATGTGCGGCACCGTCGGCGCGCTGCGTGAACACACCTCGCACACCCGCGCCATCGGCGTGGACAGCCACTCCAGCGTCCTGTTCGGGCAGCCCGACGGTCCGCGTTCGCTGCGCGGCATGGGCAACAGCCTGTGGCCGGAGAACCTGCGCCACAGTGTCTTCGACGAGGTGCACTGGTGCCCGCCCGGCCAGGTCTACGCCCACACCCGGGCCCTGCACACCCGGCACGCCCTCTACCAGGGCCCCACCAGCGGCGCGGCCTACCAGATCGCACGCTGGTACGCCGAACGCCACCCGGACCAGACCTGCGTGGTCCTGCTCCCCGACGAGGGCTACCGCTACCAGGCCACCGTCTACGACGACGAGTGGCTCGCCGCCCACGGTCACACCCTCGCCGACCAGGAGCCGCAGACCGAGCCCGTGACCGTGGAACGGCCCGACCAGGCCGACGACCGCTGGACCCGCATCGACTGGGCCCGCCGCTCCTACGACGAGGTGCACGGCACGGTCCCGCGCGACCTGCGCCCGCTCGCCGAGCGGATCGCGTCATGACGACCACCGGGCGGCTCAACCGCACCCTCGGCCCGCGCACCCGCCGCGTTGTCTACGGACAGCCGGGCGCCGCCGACATCCGCGCCGAACTCGACGCCACCAGCACCATCGACCTGGCGCACATCGTCATGCTCACCGAGACCGGACTGCTCCCCGAACCCGCGGCCGCGGCCCTGCTGACCCACATCACCCGGCTGCGGGCGGACGGGTTCCGGGAGCTGTACGGCAACGACGCACCGCGCGGCCTCTACCTCATGTACGAAGGCCACCTGATCGACCAGCTCGGAACGGACGTCGGCGGCAAGCTGCACACCGCCCGCTCCCGCAACGACATCAAGGCCACCATCACCGCCATCCGGCTGCGCACGGAACTCACCGACCTGCTCGGTGAGCTGCTGCGACTGCAGGCGGTCCTGCTGTCCCGGGCGCGGGCCCACCGGGACGTCGTCATGCCCGTCTACACACACTTCCAGCCCGCGATGCCGATCACCTACGGCTACTATCTCGCCGGTCTCGCCACCGCCCTGGACCGTGACATCGGCGCCCTCCGGCACACCCTGGGCGAGCTGCGCCGCTGCCCCCTCGGCGCGGGAGCCGTGGCCGGTACCGACCTGCCGGTCGATCCCGCCCGCACGGCCGAGCTGCTCGGCTTCGCCGAGCCACCGCTGCACGCCACCGACGCCGTGGCGGCCCGGGACGGCGTGCTGCGCGCCCTGGCCGACGTCGCCTCCACCGGGCTCACCCTGAGCCGGCTCGCGACCGACCTGCAGCTCTGGAGCACCCAGGAGTTCGGGTTCGTCACGTTCCCGGAGCGACTGGTCGGCGGCAGTTCCGCGATGCCCCAGAAGCGCAACGCCTTCCTGCTGGAACACGTCAAGGCCAAGTCCGCCGCGGCCATCGGCGCCTGGACGGCGTCGGCCGCCGCCATGAAGTCGACCCCCTTCACCAACTCCATCGAGGTCGGCACCGAGGCGGTCGCCGTCGCCTGGCCGGCCTTCGCCGCCGTGCGGGACTGCGTCCTGCTCGCCCAGGTCCTGGTCAGCGGCGGTCGCCCCGACCCCGGCCGGACCGAACAGCGGACCCGGGAAGGTTTCGTGACGGCCACCGTCGTCGCCAACCGGCTGGTCGCCGAAGGGATGCCGTTCCGCACCGCGCACCACGTCGTCGGGGCCGCCGTGCGCGACGCCGTCGAGGCAGGGGAGACGGAACTCACCAAGATCACCACACCGGACGGCACCGCACGGGAGCTCGGGCCCGAACTCGGCTCGCTCGACGCCGTCGTCGCCGCCCACGACCGCGGAGGCGGCCCCGGTGAGTGCTCCCGGGTCGTCGCCGTCCTGCGGGAGGCCCTGGGCAGCCACGCCGATCAGCTCGCGGCCCACCGGGAGCGGACGGTACAGGCCCGGGAGCGGCTCACCGGGGCCGTCCAGGCCATCATGAGGCGTCCATGACGAGGGAGGACCGATTGAGCAGCGCTGCACAGGCTCGGCAGGGCGACAACGGGGCGCGGGCACCGTGGTTCGCTTTCCTGGAGAGCAACACCACCGGCACCGGGCGGGAGTTCTGCGCCGCCGCGCGCGCCCGCGGACTGCGCCCCGTCCTGCTGACCCGGGACCCGGCCCGCTACCCGTACGCGGCGCAGGACGGCATCGAGACCCGGCTGCTGGACACCTCCGACCTGCCGGCCGTCCTTGAGGCGTGCGCCGCCCTCGCCGCCGACGGCGGCCTGGCCGGGATCGCCTCCAGCTCCGAGTACTTCGTGGCCGCGGCCGCCCACGCGGCAGCCCGGGCAGGGCTTCCCGCCGCCGACGGGGACGCCATCGCCCGCTGCCGGGCCAAGGACGTCCAGCGCACCGTCCTGCGGGACGCCGGAGTCCCCGTACCGGCCTTCGAGGCCGTCGATGACGTGGCCGACGCCCTCGGCGCGGCCGAGGCCCTGGGCCACCCCGTCGTCCTCAAGCCCGTCAGTGGATCGGGATCGGTCGGGGTGCGCCTGTGCCGCGACATGGCCGAGACCCGGATCTGGGCCACCGAACTGCTCCGCCGCGGCACCGACGAGCGGGGCAACCCCGTGCCGACCCGGATCCTGGTCGAAGAGGCCGTCCGCGGACCGGAGTTCTCCGTCGAGACCTTCGACGGGTCGGTCGTCGCCGTCGTCTCCAAGCACCTCGGTTCCGAGCCGTACTTCGTCGAGACCGGCCACGACGTGCCCGCCCCGGTGGCGCCGCCCACCGAGGCCGCCCTCGCCGAGACGGCGCTGTCCGCGCTGTCCGCCCTGGGACTCGGCTGGGGAGCGGCCCACACCGAACTGCGCCTGGGCCCGCAGGGACCCGTCGTCATCGAGGTCAACCCCCGCCTGGCCGGCGGGATGATCCCGCTCGCCCTGCGCACGGCCCTCGGCGTCGACCTCGTGGACGCCTCCGTGGCCCGGGCCTGCGGACAGGAACCCGCACCCCGGACGCCCGGGGCGGGGCACGCGGCCGTGCGCTTCCTGTGCACGCGGCGCGCAGGCCGGGTCACCGCGGTGCACGGCCTGCGGGAGGCGGCCGCCGCCCCCGGGGTCGCCGCCCTCACGACCACCACCGTGGGACGCGACGTCCGCGTCACTCACTCGTTCCAGGACCGCCTGGGCTGCGTGGTCGCCTCGGGCCCCGACCCCGGCACGGCGTCCGCCCGCGCTCTCACCGCCCTGCGGATGATCGACATCCGGCTGGACGGCACCGGTGCCGCCGCGGATGCCGAACGGCCCACGGGCACCACGCTCCGGCGGCCCCCCATCGGAAACACACCGCAGCAAGGAGTCGGGCACCAGTGACTGACGACACCAACGAACCGGCCTTCACCCGGATCCCCCGCTGGACCGGTCGCGCAGGCGGCGAACCGGGCACCGCGGTGCACCTGTCCCCGGTCCCCGCCGGTCTGGCCGCGGCCGTCCGGCACACCGCCGCCGCGCTCGGAGTCCCGGCGGCCGCCGTGCTGACCGCCGCCCACGCGCGCGTCCTCGCGACCGTCACCGCCGAGGCCGACCTGCTCATCGGGCACCTCCCCGACGCGCCGGGCGCCGCGGAGACACCGCTGCGCCTGCATGTGACGGGCTCCAGCTGGGCTCGACTGGTCGCCGAGGCCGACCGGGCCACCCGAGAAGAGCACCCGGCGGGTGCCGGGCGGGAGGTCCTGCTCGACCTGTCCGGGCTCACGGCCGGCCTCCCGCCCGCGTCCGGCGGCTCCCTCGAAGCCGGCACCGTGCTGCGGATCCGCTGGGAGCGTGAGGGCGACGGGCTCGCCCTGCGTGTCGTACACGACCGGACCGTGGTGGACGCGGCTTACGCCGAGCGACTGGCCGGCTACCACCTCACCGCGCTCCGGCTGCTCACCGAGGCACCCGCGGCCCGTCACGACCGGCAGAGCCTGCTGTCCGAGGCCGAGGTCGACACCCAGCTGCACGGGCTCGCGGGGCCCCGCACGGAACTGCCCCGGCGCACCTTCATGCACTTCTTCCAGGACCGCGTGCGCAGCGCCCCGCAGGCGATCGCCGCCGAACACGGCGCGCAGTCCTGGACCTACGAAGAGCTGGACGCCCGCGCCAACCGGATCACGCACGCCCTCCTCGCCGCCGGTCTGAACGCCGAGGACGTCGTCGCCGTGGTCATGGACCGCAGCCTCGACTGGATCGCGGCGACGCTCGGCGTGCTGAAGGCCGGCGGGATCTACCTCCCCGTACGGCCCGACTTCCCCGTCGACCGAGTCGCCGCGCAACTCGACCGGAGCGCCTGTGCGTTCGCTCTCACCGAGCCCGGCAGCGAAGAGCTGGTGCGCCGGGCCGGTGCCGCACTCACCACACCGCCCGTCCCGCTGTCCGTGCCGGACGTTCAGGCGGGGCAGTGGCCGGCGACACCGGCCGAGGTGGCCGTGGACCCCGGCCGGGCGGCCTACATCTACTTCACCTCCGGCTCCACCGGCGCCCCCAAGGGAGCCCTGTGCGAGCACGCGGGCATGCTCAACCACCTCTACATGAAAGTGGAGGACATGGATCTGCGCGACGGCCCCGGGGACGTCGTCGCACAGACCGCCTCCCAGTGCTTCGACATCTCCCTGTGGCAGGTCGCCGCCCCCCTCATGACCGGCGGCACCGTCCGTGTCGTCGACACCCGGACACAGCTCGACGTCACGGACTTCCTCGACGAGATCACCGCCGGACGGGTCACCCAGGTCCAGATCGTCCCCTCCTATCTGGAGGTCCTCCTCACCCACCTGGAACGTGACCGGCGCGACCTCGCGCCGCTGCGCGCGGTCTCGGTGACCGGTGAGGCACTCAAGTACGACCTCGTGGCACGCTGGTTCGCGCTCTACCCGGACATCAAGCTGGTCAACGGCTACGGCGCCACCGAGGTCTCCGACGACACCATGCACGAGGTTCTCGACCGCGCGCCCGAGAGCGGCACCGTGACGGTCGGACGCTCCCTGCGCAACGTCAACACCTACGTCCTGGACGAGAACCTCCAGCTGGTTCCGCTCGGATCGGTCGGGGAGATCGCCTTCTCCGGCGTGTGCGTGGGCCGCGGATACATCAACGACGAGGAACGCACGCGGGAGGCGTTCGTCGCCGATCCGTTCCGGGCGGACACCCGCATGTACCGGACCGGCGACTTCGGCCGCTGGCTGCCGGAGGGCAGCATCGAATTCCTCGGCCGCCGTGACGAACAGGTCAAGATCCGGGGATTCCGGATCGAGATCGGCGACATCGAGAGCAAGCTCTCGACGATGGAAGGCATGCGAGAGGCCGCGGTCGTCGTCGACGGCGCAGCCGGTGAACAGCGCAACCTGGTCGCGTTCTTCAGTGCCGCCGAGGCGGTGCCGGGCGAGCAGGTGCACGACTTCCTCGCGGCCCGCCTGCCCGACTACATGATGCCCGCCTACGTCCACCAGCTGGAGCGCCTCCCGCTCACCGAGAACGGCAAGGTGGACAAGAAGGCCCTGGTGGAACTGGCCGGCATGCTCGGCCACGGCGACGCCCCCTACGTCGCCCCCGTCACCGCCTCCGAACAGCGGCTCGCCATGCTGTGGGCGGAAGTCCTCGGAGTGCCCGTCGAGCGCGTCGGCCGCAACGACGGCTTCTTCGACCTCGGCGGCACCTCGCTCGCCGCCGTCCGGCTGCTCGTCCGCCTCGAGCGGGCGATCTCCCTGAAGGACCTCATGGCCCAGCCGGTCCTCGTCGACCTGGCCGCCGTCCTCGACGCCCGCCGTAGCGGAGACGAGAGCGCCGCCGCGACGACCCTGGTCCAGCCGCTGTCCTCCGTACCCGCACCGCACCACACCCTGGTCTGCTTCCCGTACGCGGGCGGCAACGCCGTCAACTTCCGTTCCCTGGCGACCGAGCTGGGCCACGACGGGACGGCCGTCCTCGGGGTGGAACTGCCGGGGCACGATCTCGCGGATGGCGAGGCCCTGCAGGACGTGCGGGCCGTGGCCCGCCGGGTCCGTGACGAGATCACCGAACGCGTGCGCACCCCCGTCCTGCTGTGGGGGCACGGCTCCGGCGCGGCGATCGCCGCCGCGACGGCCCGGCTCCTGGAGGAGGCCGGCACCCCGGCCGAGCGGCTGTTCATCGGAGCCTGCCTGCTGGAGGAGACCGACGTCCTGCGCGCGGCGATGGCCGAGGTGGACACCGCGCAAGACGCCACCCTGCTGGAACGGCTCCGGGCCGGCAGCGCCTACGTGGAACTGGACGCGCTGCAACCCGAGCGGGCTGGCGTGGTCGGACGCGCCTACCGGCACGACGTCCTGGCCGCCGGCCGCCACCTGATCGGGATCCGTGAGAACCCCGCGGCCCACCACCTGCGCACTCCGGTCCACGTGGTGCTGGCCCGGGACGACGCGGCCACCGCGGGCGACCCGGCCGGGCACGGCGGCTGGAAGGCCCTGGCCGACGAGGTGACGCTCCACCAGCTGGACGAGGGTGGCCCCTACTTCGTCAGCACACGCGCCGCGGACACCGCCGCCCTGGTCCGGTCGTTCTGCCTGCGGCCCGAGCGGCTGGGCCGGGCGCAGTGACCTCGTTCGCATCGCTGACGGCTCCCCCCGGCGCCCCGCGTACCGCGGCGACCGGGGTGAGCGCGGCCTTCGGCACCTTCGGTGAACTGCTCCAGGGCAGACTGCCCGAGGACGACGGCGACTTCCTGGTGACACTGCCCGTCGCGCGCTGGTCCGTGGCCCGCTTCGAGCTGCGCCCGCACAGCCCGGAGACACAGGTGCGGCCTGCCCACAAGCGCAAGGCGCTCCGCCTCACGTCCATGATCCTCGAGGACGAGGGGCTGACGGCGGGCGGGCTGTTGCGGATCGACAGCACACTGCCCGAGGGCAAGGGACTGGCGAGTTCGTCGGCGGACCTGGTCGCGACGGCCCGCGCCGTGGGCAACGCCCTGGGCACGCCCATGCCGGCGCCCCGCATCGAGGCGTACCTGGCCCGGATCGAGCCGACCGACGGGGTGCTCTATCCGTCGATCGTCGCCTACCACCACCGCAGTGTGCGGCTGCGCGCCACGCTGGGATCCCTGCCGTCGATGGCGGTGGTCGGCGTCGACGAGGGTGGCGAGGTCGACACGGTCGCCTTCAACAGCATCCCCAAGCCGTTCACGGCCGCGGACCAGCGGGAGTACGCCCGTCTGCTCGACCGCGCCACGGTGGCCGTCGCCCGTCGGGACCTCGCCGAGGTCGGCCGGGTGGCGACGGCCAGCGCGCGGATGAACCAGGACCTGCGTCCCAAACGGTTCCTGGAGCCGATGTCCGCCGTCTGCGAGGCGGCCGGCGGACTCGGCGTCGTCGTCGGCCACAGCGGCACCACGGTGGGGGTCCTGCTGGAGATGGGCACACCCGACGCCTCGGCGCGGCTGGCGTCGGTGGCCCAGGCCTGCCAGGAACTCGCCGGGAACGTGGCCGTCTACCGCACCCTCAGCTTCGACTGACACCGCCGCGCGTCGAGCCGCACCAGGGGCGCATCCGATCCGGATGCGCCCCTCAGTCCTGTCACGGCCCGCGCTCGCGGCCCGCTTCGCGGGTCAGCGCCGGAACGGCTCTCCCATCCCCACGACGATCTCCCGGTCGCCCTGGAACGGCTCGCGGCTGTGGGCCATGCGCGTGTTGTCCACGACCAGCAGGTCGCCGCGCTGCCACGGGCGGCGCACCGTGTGCTTCTCGTACGCCTCGTTGATGGCGTCGACCATGACCCGGTCGAGCGGTGCTCCGTCACCGAAGAAGGTGTTGAACGGCAGCGCCTCGATGCCGAACTCCGCCACCAGGAACTCCCTGACGGCCGGCTCCATCGTCCACTCGTTGAGGAAGGCGATCTGGTTGAACCAGCTGCGCTCGCCCGTGTCCGGGTGCTCCAGGATCGCGGGGCGGGTCTGCACGGTGCTCAGCGTGTCGTCGCCGTGCCAGATCGCCTCCACGCCGTGCTCCGCGCAGTAGCGGTCGACGTCCTCCCGGCTCTCGGTGCCGAAGGCGTCCCGCCAGGACGTGCCGACGTACGGGTTGTAGTGCCGGTGCAGGCGCCACCCGTGCCGTTCGAACCGCCCGACCAGGTCCGCCGGCAGGTCGCGCAGCACGGCCCGGGCGTCGGCCAGGGCGGTGATCCCGCCGGACGCGGGAGGCGTGACGCAGGCGAAGGCCAGCAGCCGGGGCACCGTGGCGGCGTAACTCAGCTCGTGGTGCATGCACATGGGCTGGTCGTCCGGCCAGTGCGACGAGGAGTACACGCCCGGCGCGAGGGCGTCGCGCGGGGCGAATCCCTCACGCTCGGGCATCCCGTCCGCGATGACGGCCCGGACGGCGGCCACCGCGGTGTCCCGGTCGGAGGTCGGCAGACCCTGCACGAGGACGGCGCCGTGCTCCCGCACCGCCTCGAGGATCGGTGTGCGGTGCGCGCCGATCCAGGCGGCGGCACCGGAGGCCGCGTCGGCCTCCAGCCGGACGAGCGGATCCACGTGCTGATCGGGCATGGCCGGTTCTCCGTTCCGGGGTGCGAGGACGCGGTGCCGGTCGACCGCGGCTCACTCTGACGAGCGAGTGGCGGCGACACCGGCCGTGTCGTCGTCGCCGTTGTGGTCCCTCTGGGGGGCGTATTGGGTGTGGTAGAGGTCGGCGTAGAGGCCGTTGTCGGCGAGGAGTTGGTGGTGGGTGCCGTGTTCGTGGATGTGGCCGTTGTTGATGACGAGGATCTGGTCGGCTTGGCGGATGGTGGACAGGCGGTGGGCGATGACGAGGGAGGTGCGTCCGGCGAGGGCGGTGTCGAGGGCTTGTTGGATGGCGGCTTCTGATTCGGAGTCGAGGTGGGCGGTGGCTTCGTCGAGGACGACGACGGGTGGGGCTTTGAGGAGGAGGCGGGCGATGGAGATGCGTTGTTTTTCGCCGCCGGAGAGGTGGTAGCCGCGGTCGCCGACGATGGTGTCGAGGCCGTGGGGGAGGTGGGTGATGGTGTCCCAGATGAGGGCTGTTCTGCAGGCGTTGACGAGTTCGTCTTCGGTGGCGTCGGGTTTGGCGTAGGTGAGGTTGGCGCGCAGGGTGTCGTGGAAGAGGTGGGCGTCCTGGGTGACGACGCCGACGGTGTTGGTGAGGGTGTGGCGGGTGAGGGTGCGGATGTCGTGGCCGGCGATGCGGATGGTGCCGTGGGTGGGGTCGTAGAGGCGGGGGACGAGGTGGGTGATGGTGGTTTTGCCGGCGCCGGAGGGGCCGACGAGGGCGGTGAGGCGGCCGGCGGGGGCGTGGAAGGTGAGGTTGTTGAGGACGGTGTTGGTGGGGGTGGGTTCTTCGGGGCGGTCGGTGGTTTCCAGGGAGGGCAGGGAGACTTCGGAGGCGGTGGGGTAGCGGAAACTCACACCCTCGAACACCACCTCGGGCGCCTCGATGCGTTCCTCCTCGCCGAGGGCCGTCACCTGTGACGGGCCGGCCGTGTCCGCCGCGGAGACCTCCAGGTCGAGGATCTCGAAGAGCCGGTCGAAGGCGACCAGGGCCGTCATGGCGGTGGTCTGGATCGTCGACAGCTGGTTGATCGGGGCGTACACCTGCAACAGCAGCGCGGCCAGGGCCACCAGTGTGCCGATCTCCAGCGTGCCGTCGATGGCCAGACTGCCGCCCAGGCCGTAGACGAGTGCCGTGGTCAGTCCGGTGAGCACGCTGAGCATGATGACGATCAGCCGGCCGTAGACGACCCGGGCGGCGACGAGGTCACGAACCCGGCCCGCCTTGGCCGAGAACAGGGCGGCCTCCGTGTCGGGTTGTCCGTAGAGCTTGGCGAGCATCGCCCCCGACACGTTGAACCGCTCGGTCATGAGCGAACTCATCTCGGCGTCCAGCTCCATGCCCTCCCGGGTGAGCCGCTGCAGATTGCGCGACATCAGCCGGGACGGGATCAGGAAGACGGGGATCAGCAGCAGCGCGGCCAGGGCGATCTGCCACGACAGCAGGAACATCGACGTCAGCAGCAGCCCCAGGGTCAGCAGTGCCGACACCGACTGGGTCAGCAGCGCCGTCACAGCCTGCCGGGCCCCGTTCACGTCGTTGTTGAGCCGGCTGATGAGGGCGCCCGTCTGGGCATGGGTGAAGAACGCCAGGGGCTGCTTCTGCACATGGTCGAACACGGTCGTGCGCAGATCGTGGACGAGGCTTTCACCGATCCGGCCCGAGCACCAGGCCCTGACGAACAGGGCCGCCGCGTTGAGTACGGCCACCCCCGCCATGGCGACACAGGTCCACAGGACCACACCGGGCCTGCGCGGCACGATGCCGTCGTCGATGATCACCTTGAGCAGCAGGGGACTTCCGGCCGTGCACACCGCCCCGATGACCGTGACCAGCACCAGCAGGATCGCCGGTCCGCGGCGCCGCGCGGCGTACGGCAGGATGCGCCGCAGCGTCCCCCGGCCGGCCCTGCGACGGTCCTCGGTGCGTGTCATGGACCCCGCCCTCCCCGGCATGTCAGTACTTGCCGAGGAACTCGACGATGGCGGCGTTCACGGCTTCGGGGCGCTCCAGGTTCCCCAGGTGACCGCAGTCGGGCAGCGTCACGAAGTCGCAGCCGGGGATGGCGTCCGCGACTTCGGCGACCAGGTACGGCGGGCAGATCAGATCGTCGGCGAAGGCGATCGCCCGGCACGGGACGGTGACGCCGCGCAGTGCCTCACGCCGGTCACCGTTGTTGCCGACCCACGCCTGCCCGTCCGCGGACTTCCGGCCGCCACCGGTCAGCTCCATGATCTCCAGCCACGACTGCACCGCGACGTCGTCGTTCAGCGTCGTGGGGGACAGCATCTCCAGCACGGTCCTGACGGCCTCGTAGTCGGCGGGCAGCTCGATGCCCTCGTCCCGCATCCGCTGCTCCGCCGCCGCCATCGCGCTACGGGCCGCGTCCGCCCGTGCCCGGGTGGCCAGCAGCACCGCCGAGCGCACCAGATGGGGGGATTCCAGGGCCAGCTCCTGGGCGATCATGGCGCCCATCGACGTCCCCACGATGTGGCAGGGGCCGATGTCCAGGGCCTCGATCAACCCGCGGGTGTCGGCGACCAGGTCGGCCAGCGCGTAGCGCCCCTCGGGCGCGTCCGACGCCCCGATGCCCCGGTTGTCGAAGACGATCGTCTCGTACCCCGCCCGGTGCAGAGCGGGGGTCTGATGGGTCGTCCACACATGGCCGGCCGCCCCGGAGCCCATGATGAGGAGGACCGGGAGACCGTCACCCGATCTCTGGTAGGAGAGCCGGATCCCGTTGGTGCTGACAAAAGGCATGGCACACACCCGTCACTGATCGTCGCGTGCAGAAAGAGTCGAGGCGGGCCGGGGGGAGAAGGGCGGCGTCCGCCGATGACCGGAGAACGGCCGGGGAAGTCGACAGCTGGACCCGTGCCGACCTGTCGGCCGTGCGGTCGTACGACCCCCGTCGTGCTGCGCGCCTCACCATCGCACCGCGCGGGCCGGCCGATCAAGGCATCCCCGGCCCACTCCTCGGCCCCCGTTCAACTGCCGCGGCGGCGCGGTTGAACGGCGCCCGGACGGCGTGAGCCCGGCTACGGTCGGTGGTTGACGCGCTGAGCAGCGCCTGGTTCATAGTGGATCTCCAGTGGGGTGCGACCGGTGTGCGCGGCCGGACCACAGGCGACCGGCACCCCGTTCTGCACCCGTGGCCGTCGTCGTGCCCGCCGACGCGATCCACCTCATGTACCCGAGAGAGGATGACGTGGTGACGAATCCGTTCGAGGATCCCGATGCCCAGTACCTGGTCCTGGTCAACGACGAGGGCCAGCACTCGCTGTGGCCGGTCTTCGTCGACGTGCCCGACGGCTGGCAGACCGTCTTCGGGGAGGCGGGGCGACAGGAGTGCCTCGACTACATCGAGACGAACTGGACCGACATGCGCCCCAAGAGCCTGATCGAGGCGATGGCCAACAGCTGAGACCCGAGACCCGCCCCGGACCCCTCGTGTGCCGCCCCGTGCGTCCCGCGAGGGGTCCGGCACGTTCGGCCCCCGGGGGCTACATCTGTGGGGTGACCCGGTGTGCGGACCTCCATCCGGAGAGGGTTGGCATCCGCACCCGTGGGTGATGCCATGCAGGCCCGACCAAGATCGACGAAGAGGCCTCGCATGAGTGGGACACCGACGTGCCGCACACACTGATCGACTCCCGGACCCGGCCGGCCCGCCCGGGAACACGGCTTGCCTCGGTGACCTCCGCCCTGAACTGGGCGGCCGGACGCCTGAGTTGTGTGGAGCCGGAGCTCGCGGGCCTGCCGCCCCTGGTGCCGCCGGGCGCCGTCTGCATCGACATCGGAGCGGAGTACGGCCTCTACACCTGGCCACTGTCCGCGCTGGCGGGACCTGGCGGGTCGGTGCACAGCGTGGAGCCGCTGCACGGCCCGGCACGCTGGCTGCGCACGGTGGCCACGGCTCTCGGCTGTGACAACGTGACGGTGCACCGGACCGCCCTGGGCGCGCGTGCGCAGCAGGGCCTGATGAGCCTGCCCAGGCGCCGGTTGCTGCCCGTGCACGGGCGTGCCTATCTGACCGAGGGCGCCCGTGACCCCGGGCCGAACACCGAGTTCGCACGCTCCCGTCCCGTGCCCACGGCGATACGGACGGTGGACGGCATGTGCCGTCATCTGGGGCTTGACCGCGTCGACTTCATCAAGGCCGACGTCGAAGGTGCGGAGGGCGCCGTGCTGTTGGGGGCCGAGGACATCCTTCGGCGGTGCCGGCCCGCTCTGCTGCTGGAGATCGAGGACCGTCACCTCGCCAAGTACGACATGAAGTCGACCGATCTGGTGGACCGGCTGGGCGCGCTCGACTACCGCATGTACCGGTGGCGGGGCGGGCGTTGGGACCGGGTGCACCACGTCACGGACGACTGCCGCAACTACCTCTTCACGTCCCGGCCGATTCCGCCCTCCTACTGAAGGATCCAGGCATCCATGGGCTCCACCCTTGTCATCACCAACGACTTCCCGCCCCGTCAGGGCGGCATCGAGACCTTCGTCCGCCACATGGCCACGCGTGTGCCCGACAACGACGTCGTCGTCTACACCTCCCGGGAGAAGGGGGACGCCGCCTACGACGCCACCCTGCCCTTCCCCGTCGTGCGCGAGTCGACCGGCATGCTCCTGCCGACGAGAGGGGTCACTCGCCGGGCCGTGGAGCTGGCGCGGTCCCACGGCTGCGACCGTGTGTGGTTCGGCGCGGCGGCTCCACTCGCTCTCATGGCGCCGGCACTGCGCCGCAGCGGCGTACGGCACATGGTGGCCACCACCCACGGCCACGAGATCTGGTGGGCGAGGATGCCCGGCTCACGGGGGATGATGCGGCGGATAGGCGACGGCGTCGACGTCGTCACCTACCTGGGCCAGTACACCCGCGACCGGATCGAACCCGCACTGGGCCCCCGTGCGCGGATGAGCCGGCTGGTGCCCGCCGTCGACACCGAGGTGTACCGGCCGGACGCCGCCGCGGCCCTGGAGGTCCGCACCGCCCTGGGCATCCAGGACAAACGCGTGATCCTGTGTGTCGCCCGCCTGGTGCCCCGCAAGGGCCAGGACCAGCTGATACGGGCGATGCCGCTGATCCGGCGCGAGGTGCCGGACGCGCTGCTCCTCCTGGTCGGCCGGGGCCCGGACGAGGCCCGGCTGCGCAGACTGGTGCGCCGTCATGCCCCGGGCGCGGTCGTGATGGTCGGCGGTGTCGCGCACGCCCGGACCCCCCGGTACTACGCCGCGGCGGACGCCTTCGCCATGCCCTGTCGCACCAGGAAGGCCGGCCTGGAGGCGGAGGGGCTCGGCATCGTCTTCCTGGAGGCGTCGGCCAGCGGCCTGCCGGTGATCGCCGGTGACTCGGGCGGCGCCCCGGACACTGTGCTGGACGGTGAGACGGGGTACGTGGTCGACGGCACCGACACGGTGGCGATCGCCGACGCGCTCACACGGGTCCTGCTCGACCCCGACCGGGCAGCCGCGATGGGCAGCGCCGGCCGCCGCTGGGTGCGTGAGTCCTGGTCCTGGGACGCCTCGGCCCGCCATCTGACCCACCTGCTCACTCCGGGGGAAGCGCCCGTGGCCGTGCCCGGCCAGAGGTGAGCCGTCGCCCCTCCGCCGGGCTTGTCGCGCCTCGGGCCGCTGCGGCACGAAGCCGTCAGGCCCGGTCCCGCCTCACCGCGGTGCGGGGGCGGGAAGAGCGCCCTCTTCCCGTTCCTGGGGGGCGTATTGGGTGTGGTAGAGGTCGGCGTAGAGGCCGTTGTCGGCGAGGAGTTGGTGGTGGGTGCCGTGTTCGTGGATGTGGCCGTTGTTGATGACGAGGATCTGGTCGGCTTGGCGGATG
>NZ_JAIGQA010000118.1:0-26744 GCF_019733245.1 Streptomyces sp. WAC04114 | reverse complement strand
GTGTGGGGGAGGGGCTCGGCGTGGGCGTGGGGCACGGCCAGGTCTTCTTGCTTCCGGCGTACGCCACCGCCTCGGTGCCGTCCGGCCCCGTGGAGGCGTAGGCGCAGGCGTCGGCCACCGCGACCCCGGCCGGTGCGCCGACGAGCGCCCAGGTCAGCGTCGCCGCTGCCAAGGCCCGTGCCGCAAGGGCGGGTTGAGTCGAGAGGGGTCCATGCACGACGAAGATCATGAGCCCTGTGCCGCCCGCACGGGCCGGGGTGCAAGGGGATTGCCCCGAAAGGGGGATGTTCGGGGGACACCGGTTTGATCGGCGTCACCCGCAGGGTGCTTCCCGTGTACGCGTGTGCGACGGTCCGGGGGGCTCGTCACAGGTCCCGGAAAGAAATTTGGCCGACGGTTGAACACAAACGGTGCCCCCATGCGTACTCATGGCCGTGCGGCGGCGCAGCAGGGCGCTGCAACACCCTTGCGATAATGGGGAGTTGACGATGAAGACCTCCTGGCGGAGCGCCTCACTCGTGGCGAGCGCCGCGGCGGTCCTGGCGCTGACGACGGCGTGCGGTCAGGACAGCCCACCGGCGGCCAGCCAGAACGTGGGCGCCACGGCCGCGCCCGGGGATTACGGAAGCATCGGCTCGGGCACCGCGGGCGCGGCGGGCGGCGCCGCGAGCGCTCAGCCGTCCGCGCCGAGCGCCTCCAGCCCGTCCAACCCCGCCGGCAAGCTGTCCGTCTCCACCGCCGAGAAGGTCGGCAAGGTGGTCACCGACAGCCTCGGCCTCACCCTGTACCGGTTCGACCAGGACACGGAGGAGCCGCCCAAGTCGAACTGCGACGGCGACTGCGCCAAGACCTGGCCGCCGGTTCCGGCCGACGACGCCGAGGCCGGTGAGGGCATCGACAAGGCGCTGCTCGGTTCGGTCACCCGGGCCGACGGCACCAAGCAGCTCACGGTCGGCGGCTGGCCCGCCTACCGCTACGCCAAGGACGTCAACGCAGGCGACGTCAAGGGTCAGGGCGTGGGCGGCAAGTGGTACGCGCTCGCCCCCGACGGCAAGAAGGCGCAGGGCGGTGCGGGCGGCGGCGGTGAGGCGGTCGAGGCCGGTCTGTCCACGCGCAACGACGCCAAGCTCGGCGAGATCGTCGTCGACAAGAACGGCATGACCGTCTACCGGTTCAAGAAGGACGAGGCCTGGCCCAAGCCGGTCTCCAACTGCACCGGTGCGTGCCTGGAGAAGTGGCCGCTCGTGGAGCCCGTCGACTTCGCCGACACCAAGGGCATCCAGGAGAAGGGCTACATGATCTTCGACCGGACCGACGGCAAGGGCAAGCAGCAGACGATCAACTGCTCGCCCATCTACACCTTCGCCGGCGACAAGGCTCCGGGCGACACCAACGGCCAGGGCGTCGGCGGCACCTGGTACGCCGTGCGGCCCGACGGAAAGCTGGTCGGCGCGTCGGAGAAGTAGAGAAACCTCCCCAGGGTTGATCGTTTCGTCCACCCGAAGCGCAGGCCCGGCCCACCCCTCCGTGCTCCACGGAGGGGTGGGCCGTTTTGCCGTGCTTCACCTGAACTCATTGAATTCCGCACACTCTTCCCCTTCCGGACCGGAACTCTCCGGAATGCCTCGGGCACTGTTCGTCATATGTTCGAAGGGCATGCGCAGGGGTATCAATTCGGCACGTGCCGCAGGCAGTGACCGGGAACGGATGGTCAATTTCCGTTTCGGGTCGCTCCATTGGCGGGCGATCAGTAGCCTCTGCTCGAACACCGGATCGCCTAACGCCTTGGAGAGATAGATGGAGCGTCCCGCCTGGGCCCCACGGAGCATCGACATCTCGGTGCCGAGCGTCTCCCGGATGTACGACTACTACCTGGGCGGATCGCACAACTTCGAGGTCGACCGGGAAGCGGCCCGCAGGGCCATGGAGTTCATGCCGGGACTCCCCAAAATCATGCAGGCGAACCGCGCTTTCATGCGCCGCGCCGTGCGCTACGCGGCGGACCAGGGCGTCTCCCAGTTCCTCGACATCGGCTCCGGCATCCCCACCTTCGGCAATGTGCACGAGGTGGCGCAGGCCGCCCGCCCCGGCGCGCACGTGGTGTACGTCGACCACGACCCGGTGGCCGTGGCGCACAGCCAGGCGGTCCTGGAGGGCAACGACGACGCGGGCGTCGTGGCGGCGGACCTGCGCAAGCCCCAGGAGATCCTGCGCAGCCCCGAGGTGGAGCGGCTGATCGACTTGAATCAGCCAGTGGCGCTGCTCCTCGTTGCCATACTGCACTTCGTGGAAGACGAGGACGACCCGCACGGGGCCGTGGCCGAGCTGCGCGAGGCGCTCGCGCCCGGCAGCCTCCTCGTGCTCACCCACGCCTCCTACGAGGGGATCCCGCTGCCGCCGGAGCGGGCCGGGGGAGCGGTGGACGTGTACGAGGACATCCGCAACCCGCTGATCATGCGCTCGCGCGAGGAGATCGCGCGGTTCTTCGAGGGGTACGACATGGTGGAACCCGGACTGGTGGCGATGCCGCACTGGCGCCCCGACACCGCACCGGAGGACGAGGATCCGTACGCGTTCTCCGGGTTCGCGGGCGTGGGGCGTACGGCGTGATCGCGGAACCGGACGGGCCGGAGGACAGACTGCGCCGGTTCGCGACGATCTGGAGCCGGGCCGTCTTCCCGGTGACCTCGACGTCGTCGACCCGCCCCGAGTTCGAGGCGCAACTGCTGCCCCTGGCCCGGCGGCTGAGCGAGGCGCTGCTGGCCCGGACCTTCGACTCCGACGCGGGCCGGGCGGTCGGCGCCGCCCTGGTGGACGCGCACTGCACCGACCCGGAGGCGCTCAGCCGCACCCTGGACTGCGTCGACGCCTACCTGGTCCTGTACTGCGGCGGCGACGGCGACCAGGAGGACCTGCGCGCCCGGTGCGCGCGGTTGCAGCACGCGATGGCCGCCGGTTTCGCCCGCACGCTGCGCGAGCGGACCCTGGCCGAGCAGGAGGCCATCGCCCAGGCCGCCCTCCAGGCGCAGGGGGTGGTGGCGCAGGCCCTGCATGCGAGCGAGGCGCGGTTCCGCGCCGTCTTCGAGGGCGCGGCCATAGGCATCGGCATGGCCGACCTCGAGGGGAACATACTGCAGGTCAACGGCGCGCTGCTGCGCATGTTCGGGGTCTCCGAACCGACGCTGCGCAGCCGCAACGTCCGGGATTGGACCCACCCCGACGACGCCCCGCAGACCTGGCGCCTCTACGACGAACTCGTCCGGGGCGAGCGGGAGCACTACCACTTGGAGAAGGCCTTCTACCGGCCTGACGGGACCGTCCTGTGGACCAATCTGACGGTCTCCCTGCTGCGTGACGCCGACGGCGAGCCGCAGTACCAGCTCGCCCTCATGGAGGACACCACCGAGCGGCGGCTGCTCAACCTGCGGCTGCGCTACGAGGCCACGCACGACGCGCTGACCGGGCTGCCCAACCGCACCTTCTTCTTCGAGCGTCTGGAGAAGGCGCTGGGTGCCGGGGAAGGCCAGCGGTTCGGGCTGTGCTACCTGGACCTCGACGGCTTCAAGACCATCAACGACAGCCTCGGCCACGCGGCCGGCGACCGGCTGCTGGTGGAGGTCGCCGACCGGTTGCAGTCCTGCGCCACCGCGCCCGGCGAGATGGTCGCACGGCTCGGCGGCGACGAGTTCGTGGCGCTGACCACCGGACCCGACACCCAGCACGCGGTCGACGAACTCGCCGGACGCATCATGAACGCGCTGCTCGCGCCGATCAGCGTCGACGGCCGGGAACTGACCGTGCGCGGCAGCATCGGCATCGTGGAGGGCCCGGCCGGGGAACGCAGCCCGGCGGAGGTGCTGCGCAGCGCGGACATCACCATGTACCGGGCCAAGTCGGCGGGCGGCAACCGCTTCGAACTCGCCGACGCGGAGGCGGACGCCCGGGCCATCACGCGGCACGGGCTGACCACGGCGCTGCCGACGGCGCTGGAGCGGGGCGAGTTCTTCATCGAGTACCAGCCGCTGGTGCACCTCGGCGACGGCAGCGTCCGGGGAGCCGAGGCCCTGGTGCGCTGGCTGCACCCGCAGCACGGCGTGCTCGGGCCGGACAAGTTCATCCCGCTCGCGGAGCACACCGGGCTGATCGTGCCCCTCGGGCGGTGGGTGCTGGAGCAGTCGGTGCGTCAGGCCCGCGAGTGGCGGGAACTGCAGGGCGGCGTCGAGGCGGTGGGACCGCTGCGCATCAACGTGAACCTGTCGCCGTGCCAGCTGACGCACCCCGGTCTGGTCCAGGACACGGTCGACATCCTGGAGCGCACGGGCGTCGCGCCGGACGCGCTGTGCCTGGAGGTCACGGAGTCGGCGCTGATCGGGGCCGACGACGATCTGCTGAAGCCGCTGCGGCGCCTGGCGGAGATGGGCGTCGACATCGCCCTGGACGACTTCGGCACGGGCTACTCCAACCTCGCCAACCTGCGCCGGCTGCCGGTCAGCATCCTGAAACTGGACCGCTCCTTCACCCAGAGCATGCAGCAGTTCCCGGCGGACCCCGTCGACCTCAAGATCGTCGAAGGCATCGTCTCCCTGGCCCACAGCCTGGACCTGGCGGTGACGGTGGAGGGCGTGGAGACGGGAGCCCAGGCCGAACAACTGCGCATACTCGGCTGCGACACGGCCCAGGGCTGGTACTACGCGAGGCCGGGTCCACCGGAGCGGTTGCACCAGCTGGCCCTGGTGGACGCGACGGGCTGACGCCCCGGGCCCACCTGGCGTCCACCCACCGGCCCGCCGCGGGTCCTCCCCCGGCGCGGTAGCCGGCATCCTGCGGAGGTGAAGCACAGGCATCGGCCGACGGCCGCCGGGACCTCCCGGCGGCAGGCCGCCTCACCGCTCCAGCAGCATCCGCTGCAACTCCCGCGCCGCCCGGGTCGGAGCCACATCACTGCGGTGCGCCAGCGCGATCGTGCGGTGCAGTCCGGGCCGGGCCAGCGGAGTCACCCGCAGCCCGCGCCCGGACCTCGCCGCCACCATCCGCGGCACCACGGCGACCCCCAGCCCGGCCCGCGCGAACCCCAGCACCGCATCCATCTCCCCGCCCTCCACGGCGAAGTCGGGTTCGAACCCCTCCGCACGGCACGCCGCCACCGTCAGCTCACGCAGGTCGTACCCGTGGCGGAACATCACCAGCCGCTCACCCTCCAGGTCGGAAACCCGCACGGAGCGGCGCCCCCGGCCCGGACGCGGGGCATCCGGCGAGGAGACCACGACGAGATCCTCCCGCAGCAGCTCCACCGTGGTCAGCGCCGGCGACGGCGTCGGCAGCGGCAGCACCACCAGCGCCAGATCCAGCGCCCCCCGCGCCAGCTCCCGCACCAGATCGTGCGAGCCGCCCTCCTCGATCAGCAGCCGCACCCCGGGGTAGCGGTCGTGGAACGCCCTCAGCACATCCGGCAGCAGCCCCGTGCAAAGACTCGGCGTCGCACCCAGCCGCACCCGGCCGCTGCGCAGCTGCACCAGTTCCTGCACCTCGTGCCGGGCCGTGTCGGCGTCGGCCAGGATGCGCCGGGCCAGGGGCAGGAGCGCCTCCCCGGCGTCCGTGAGCGTGATGTTGCCCCGGGCGCGCAGGAACAGATCCGCGCCCAGCTCCCGCTCCAGCGCCTTGATCTGCTGCGACAGCGACGGCTGGGCGACATGGACCAGATCGGCGGCCCGGGTGAAGTGCCGGGTCTCGGCGACGGCCACGAAGTACTGGAGCTGCTGGAACTGCATGCATCCACGATAGCCCCAGCCTATGGATTCAAACCGGACCATGTCTTGGACCGATCGGCGGTGGATCCGTAGCGTGCTGTTCCATGGCTCTGGCAACGCGGACGGACCGACGGCCGTCTCTCGCACGCACCGTGTGGGACTCCACCGTCGGCAAGAAGACCGTGATGGCGGTCAGTGGTCTGATCATGCTGCTGTACCTGGTCGTCCACATGATCGGAAACCTGAAGATCTTCTTCGGGGCGGGAGAGTTCAACCACTACGCGCACTGGCTGCGCGTCGTCGGCGAGCCGTTCATGCACTACGAGTGGACCCTCTGGCTCGTCCGGATCGTGCTGGTCGTCGCCGTCGTCGCCCACGCCACCTCGGCGTACCAGCTCAGCCGCCGCGACATCAGGGCACGGCCCAGCAAGTACGTCCACAAGAAGGCACGGGCGAGCTACGCGACGCGGACCATGCGCTGGGGCGGGATCATCCTCGGCCTGTTCATCGTGTGGCACATCCTCGACCTGACGACCGGCACCGTGCACTCCGGCGGCTTCCAGGAGGGCCACCCGTACCAGAACGTCGTGGACACCTTCTCCACCTGGTACGGCAACGTCGTCTACATCGTCGCGATGCTCGCGCTCGGCCTGCACGTCCGGCACGGCTTCTGGAGCGCGGCCCAGACCCTCGGCGCCGGCAGCCGCACCCGCGACCGCGCCCTGAAGACCGTCGCGCACGTCCTCGCGCTGCTGCTCACGGCCGGCTTCATCGCCGTACCCGTGGGCGTCATGACCGGAGTGGTGAGCTGAAGATGACTTCGTACGCCGACTACACGACCGGCGAGCCGGTCGTCGACACCAAGGCCCCCGGCGGGCCGGTCAACGAGCGGTGGGACACGCGCCGCTTCGAGGCCAAGCTGGTCAACCCCGCCAACCGGCGCAAGCACACCGTGATCGTCGTCGGCACCGGCCTCGCCGGCGGCTCCGCCGGGGCCACCCTCGCCGAACAGGGCTACCACGTCGTCCAGTTCTGCTACCAGGACTCGCCCCGCCGCGCCCACTCCATCGCCGCGCAGGGCGGCATCAACGCCGCGAAGAACTACCGCAACGACGGCGACTCCGTCCACCGCCTGTTCTACGACACCGTCAAGGGCGGCGACTTCCGCGCCCGCGAGTCCAACGTCCACCGGCTCGCGCAGATCTCCGTCGAGATCATCGACCAGTGCGTGGCCCAGGGCGTGCCCTTCGCCCGGGAGTACGGCGGACTGCTCGACACCCGCTCGTTCGGCGGCGTGCAGGTCTCACGCACGTTCTACGCCCGGGGCCAGACGGGCCAGCAGCTCCTCCTCGGCGCCTACCAGGCCCTCAGCCGGCAGATCGCCGCCGGGAACATCGAGATGCACCCGCGCACCGAGATGCTCGACCTGATCGTCGTCGACGGACGGGCGCGCGGGATCGTCGCCCGCGACCTGATCACGGGCAAGATCGACACCTACTTCGCGGACGCCGTCGTCCTCGCCTCCGGCGGCTACGGCAACGTCTTCTACCTGTCGACGAACGCCATGAACTCCAACGCCACGGCCATCTGGCGGGCCCACCGGCGCGGCGCCCACTTCGCCAACCCCTGCTTCACCCAGATCCACCCCACCTGCATCCCGCGCACCGGCGACCACCAGTCCAAGCTGACGCTGATGAGCGAGTCGCTGCGCAACGACGGGCGCATCTGGGTGCCGAAGGCGAAGGGCGACCGGCGGCCCCCGAACGAGATCCCCGAGAACGAGCGCGACTACTACCTGGAGCGCATCTACCCGTCGTTCGGCAACCTCGTCCCGCGCGACATCGCCTCGCGCGCCGCGAAGAATGTCTGCGACGAGGGCAGGGGCGTGGGCCCCGGTGGCCAGGGCGTCTACCTCGACTTCGCCGACGCCATCGCCCGCATGGGCCGGGCGGCCGTCGAGGCCAGGTACGGCAACCTCTTCGACATGTACCAACGGATCACCGACGAGGATCCGTACGAGGTGCCCATGCGGATCTACCCCGCCGTGCACTACACGATGGGCGGCCTGTGGGTCGACTACGACCTCCAGACCACCGTCCCCGGCCTGTTCGCCATCGGCGAGGCCAACTTCTCCGACCACGGCGCCAACCGGCTCGGAGCCTCCGCGCTGATGCAGGGACTCGCGGACGGCTACTTCGTCCTCCCCTCGACCATCAACGACTACCTGGCCCGCAACCCGCACCACGACGCGGTGACCGACGAACACCCCGTCGTCCAGGAGGTGCTGGCCGACACCCAGGACCGGCTCAACCTGCTGCTGTCCGTCGACGGCGACCGCACCCCCGACTCCTTCCACCGCGAGGTCGGCGAACTCATGTGGGAGTTCTGCGGCATGGCCCGCACCGACTCCGGACTGCGCAAGGCCCTGGAGCGCATCCCGCAGATCCGCGAGGAGTTCTGGCGGCGCATCAAGGTGCCCGGCACCGGCGAGGAGTTCAACCAGTCGCTGGAGAAGGCCAACCGCATCGTCGACTACCTGGAGCTCGCCGAGTTGATGTGCCTCGACGCGCTGCACCGCGAGGAGTCCTGCGGCGGCCACTTCCGCGAGGAGTCCCAGACGCCCGACGGCGAGGCCGCCCGCAAGGACGAGGAGTTCTCCTACGCCGCAGCCTGGGAGTTCACCGGCACCGGCGCGGCTCCCGTCCTGCACAAGGAAGACCTGGTCTTCGAGTACGTCCACCCCACCCAGCGGAGCTACGCATGAAGCTCACCCTGCGCGTCTGGCGGCAGCGCAACGCCGACGCCGACGGCACGATGTCCACGTACCAGGTGGACGGGATCTCACCCGACATGTCCTTCCTGGAGATGCTCGACACACTCAACGAGGAGCTCATCGTCAAGGGCGAGGACCCTGTCGCCTTCGACCACGACTGCCGTGAGGGCATCTGCGGGGCGTGCTCGCTCGTCATCAACGGCGACGCGCACGGGCCCGAGCGGACCACCACCTGTCAGCTGCACATGCGGTCCTTCGAGGACGGCGACACGATCGACGTCGAGCCGTGGCGGGCATCCGCGTTCCCGGTGATCAAGGACCTGGTCGTCGACCGGTCGGCCTTCGACCGGATCATCCAGGCCGGCGGGTACATCACGGCGCCGACCGGGGCGGCTCCCGAGGCGCACGCCACGCCGGTGCCGAAGCCGGACGCCGACCTCGCCTTCGAACACGCCGAGTGCATCGGGTGCGGGGCGTGCGTGGCGGCCTGTCCGAACGGGGCGGCGATGCTGTTCACGTCCGCCAAGATCAACCATCTCAATGTGCTGCCCCAGGGGGCGCCCGAGCGGGAGACGCGGGTGCTGGGCATGGTGGAGCAGATGGACGAGGAGGGGTTCGGGGGGTGCACGCTCGCGGGCGAGTGCGCCACGGCCTGCCCCAAGGGGATTCCGCTCATGTCCATCACCAGCATGAACAAGGAGTGGTTGCGGGCTGCGCGGAAGGTGAAGCGGTAGCACGGTAGGGCTTTTGTGCTTCGGCGGCTGCGGGTGCGGCGTGGTTGATCGCGCAGTTCCCCGCGCCCCCAGGGGGTTGCAGTGAACGTTCGCCGGTAGGTGCGGACGGGCGGGGCCGGGGTGGTGCTCTCCCGGTCCCGTCTCGCGTTCTGTCCGTCACGGACCGGGATCGGCGAGGAGCGGTCCCAGTGGGCCGAGGTCCAGGTTGAGGTCGCTGCGCCGCAGCCCGTGCTGTGCGCACAGTTCGTCCATGCGCTCGTCCAGCAGCATCAGCGCGGTACCGAGCCGGTCCTCCTGCTCGGCGCTGAGCGTGCCCTCGTCGAAACGGCGGACCGCCTGGCGTTCCATGAGCTGTCGCAGGAGTTCCACCACGGTCAGCACCAGGGCCGCCAGATCGTTCGTGACGCGCTCGGGGTCGAGGTCCAGCGCGTGGGTGCGCGGCGCGGTCACAGCGGCCCGCTGTCCGACCAGGGCGCGGGGACCCGGTCGCTCACCGACGCCAGCAGGGCGTGCAGGGAGATCCGCACCAACGGCACGTCGGCGATGGCCAGCACCAGGTCACCGCTGACCACGACGCCCGTCGCCAGCACCCGGTCGAGCAGGTCGACGAGCGGCACCCCGACGGGCGCGTACGGCTCCGGGCCGTCCCAGGGCACCGCCGTGCGGTCTGCACCGCCGGCGACCGGTACCGTCATGCGCCGACCTCCTGGTGCGCACCGCGCTCCACCCCGTCCGGGCGGGCCACCTCGTCCGGACGGGCGAAGGAGTACGGGATCCAGGGCCCCGACATGGTGACCTCGACGGCCGCCAGCTGGGCGTCGCGGGCCAGTTCGCCGACGGCCCGGACGAACTCGGCGCGCCGCCCGTCGTCGACCAGATAGGCCGCGTTGAGCAGTTGCGGGACGCTCCTGCCGGTCAACTGCTCGCTCTGCGGCCGGTGCCGCGTCGCCGCGACGGCGTACCGCCGCAGCTCCCGGTCGACGGCGTGGGCCCGCGCCAGGGCCCGCTCGCGCTCCTCGCGCTCGGTGCGCCGCCGCTCGCTCACCCGGCGCAAGTACGACCGTCCGTCGGCGGGTCCGTCCCCGGCGGTGCCGGACGCGTGCGCGCTTGCGGGGCCGTGCACCTTCACCGCCCACTCGGTGCGGTCGCGCAGCCGGTCCAGCAGGGTGCGCAGGGACGCCGCCCGGTCGGTGACGGCCCGCACCGCGTTGCGGTCGTCCAGGTACAGCGTCGCCATCGGCATGGGGACGACGGGGCCCGCACTCGCGGCCGTCTCCACGCCCCGGTGGTGGGCGCGGGCGCAGCGCTCCAGCTCCTCCGGCCGGTTGAGCCGTTCCGCGAGCGCCGCCTCGCCGAAGGCCGCCGCGGGAACGTCCTGCACGATCAGGTGCAGCGGCCCCGCGGCCAGGACACGCAGCGGACCGCCGCCGTCATGGCCCCGTGCCACCGACACCGCCTCGTCCGGCGGAGGCGTGTCCGTCACGGCGAACACGCAGGTGACGGTGGGGTGCGGCAGGTCAGTCCCGGTCGCGGAGGTCCGGCCGGCCGGCAGCGTGCTCATCGGGCCACCTCGGAGGTGTCGGCGTCGGTGTCCTCCAGGGCCTCGAGCCGCGCGCGCAGCCGCGCGTTCTCCTCGGTGAGCGCGTCACGCGCGGCGCGCGAGGACAGCGCCGGGTCCGTCTCCCACCAGTCGATGCCCGCCTTCTTGGCGGTCTCGACCGAGGCGATGAACAGGCGCAGACGAATGGTGAGCAGTTCGATGTCGAGCAGGTCGATCTTGATGTCGCCCGCGATGACGATGCCCTTGTCCAGGACGCGTTCGAGCAGGTCCGCGAGGCTTCCGGAGGGCGGCCCGGCAGGCTGGACTCCGGGACCCGCGGGCCAGGTGCCGAGGTCGGTCACGAAGCACCCCCGCGGTGTCCTGTGTACCGGACCGGACTGTCGAGGCGGGCGAGCAACCGCTCCTCCTCTTCCTCGAAGGCCGCCTCGTCGATGGCGCCCTCCTCCAGGGCCCGGTTGAGTGCCGCCAGCCGCGCCTGCACCGCACGCGGGTCGCGGGCCTGGCGTTCCGCCTCCTGGAGCAGGTGGTCGGCCACCCACAGCGTGCCGCGCACCGGGGCGAGTGGCAGCAGCAGGAGCCCGGTCACGAGTCCCACCGGGTCACCGGCCGGCCGTGGCGGACGGCGCGTCGACGAAGCTGTAGCACGGCAGCGGACCGGTCACGCCGAGCGCCAGCCGGTCCCCGACCTCGCGTGCCTGCGCGGCCACGGCCTGCCGGAAGCGCTGTTCGTCGGCGGACCGCACCAGGAACGACGTGCTGAGCACCTGCTCGTCGTCGACCGGCCCCGGCGCCGTCCGCACGGCGAGCGGAGCCAGGCGGGCGAGCACCTCCCGTGCCGCGCCCCGGGCCTCGCGCGCGACGCCCTTGGCGAGCGCCTCGCCCAGCCGCACGTTCGCCTCGTAGCCGGGGCGCTCCCGTGTCCGGCGGGCGAGCGTGCGCAGTGTGTCGTCCCCGCGCACGAGGGCGGCGAAGCTGCCGGGCACCACCGTGCCCTTCACATTCATCTCGACGCAGCCCCGCACCCCGTCGAGCTGGGACATCAAGCGGGCCCGATCGGTGCGCAGTTGACCGCGCAGCGACTCCGCGTCGGGGGTCAGGACGGCGAACCGCATCGGCAGGACGGGGCCCTGTGCGGCGAGTTCGCCGAGCACCGCCTGGTGGGCCATCAGGTCGCGTCGTCGCGCCCGGACGGACTCCGGGGCGTCCGAGACGGCCGCACACAGCCCGTCCTCGGTCAGCAGTCGCACCGCCGCACCGTCCACCCCGGGCGCCCGCGGGGTCCGGACGCCCTCGGGGGCGATGCCGTACACGTACAGGGTGCCGAGCGTGCCGGCGGTGGTGAGGGCGGCGGTGGCCGTCACGGTCATTCCTCCTCGGCCTTGCGGCGCCGGGGCCGCGGGCGGTCGTCGTCACTGCGGCGCTTGCGCACCGGACGCGAAGCGCGCTCGGTACGGGAGTCGGCGTCGTCGTCACCCTCGTCGTCGTCCGGGGTGAGGACATCGCGGACCTTGTCGGTCAGGGAACGGGCGGTGCGTTTGGCACCCGCCTTGCCAATGGTCCTGGCGACCGGTCCGCCGAAGAGCTCCGGCACGGTCTTGGAGCGCGAGTCGTGCTCCAGGTCCAGGCGGTTGCACGCCTCCGCGAAGCGCAGATAGGTGTCGACGCTGGCGACCACGATGCGCGCGTCGACCTTGAGGATCTCGATCCCGACCAGCGAGACGCGCACGAAGACGTCGATCACCATGCCGCGGTCGAGAATCAGCTCCAGCACGTCGTAGAGGGTCCCGGCGCGGGGAGCACAGACGATCTCGTCGCTGTAGACGGTCATGCGGCGGTCCTTCCGGTGGGCGGTTGCGGCGGTCCGGTCATTGGTCCTGGGCACCGCGCCGGAAGCGCGCGATCCGGCGGTACTGCACCAGCTCGCCCGCCGCGTCCAGTTCCACCCGGTACGTCGCGAGCAGGCTGGTGGTGTCGGGGATGCGGGCCAGTTCGAGCACGTCGACGTCGACGACCCAGCCGTCGTCCTCGCCCCGGCACACCGCGGACACTCCTTCGAGGCGATGGCTGATCAGCTCCGTCAGCGCCTCGGCGGCGCGCCGGGCGGCCTCACCGGCACCGCGCACGGTGCGCGGGCGCTTGGTGGACGGGGCCGAGCCCCCGCGTCGCCCGCCGGCTCCGGGTTCTGTCATGCAGCTCACTCTCGCCGCAGGAGCCGGTCTTCGCGTGCGCAGCTGGGCCATCCGGGGCGCGGTCGCGAAACCCGGCCGGGCCACGGGGCGCGAGCCGTTCAACAACCTCACACCCGTTCTCTCTGCACATGACACGCGAAGGTCAGTCGGCATCGGGAGAACAGAGGCGGAGGTTCGCACGCCACCGCTCAGCGCCCCGCCCCCGCCTCACCGACCGGCCCGTGACCAGGAGAGTGCCATGACCGGCGTACTGACCGTCGACCGCCCCGCGCAGCCCACGGCCCCCACCCGCTACACCGTCGCCCTCGCCCGGACCGAGGAGGACGTGCGGGCCGCCCAGCGGCTGCGGCACGACGTCTTCGCCGGGGAGATGGGCGCCCTGCTGGCCGGCCCGCAGCCCGGCCTCGACGTCGACTCCTTCGACGCGTACTGCGACCACCTGCTCGTCCGCGAGGAGACGACCGGCCAGGTCGTCGGCACCTACCGGCTGCTGCCGCCGGAGCGCGCGGCGGTCGCCGGGCGGCTCTACTCCGAGGGCGAGTTCGACCTGACCGCCCTCGACGGGATCCGGCCGCAGCTCGTCGAGGTCGGCCGCTCCTGCGTGCACCCCGACCACCGCGACGGCGCGGTCATCGGCCTCATCTGGGCCGGCATCGCCCGCTACATGGTCGACCGCGGCCACGAATGGCTCGCCGGCTGCTGCTCCGTCCCGCTCGCCGACGGCGGCGCCCTCGCGTCCGCCACCTGGGACCGGGTCAGCGACAAGCACCTCTCGCCGGAAGAGTTCCGGGTGCGGCCGCTGCTGCCGTGGACCCCCGGCCCCGCGCCCGCCGCCCGCGTCGAACTGCCCGCCCTGCTGCGCGGCTACCTGCGCCTCGGTGCCTGGGTGTGCGGCGCACCGGCCCACGACCCGGACTTCGGTGTCGCCGACCTGTACGTGCTGCTGCCGATGAGCCGCGTCAACGCGCGCTACCTGCGCCACTTCCTCTCCCTCGTCCCGGCCTGATGAGCGCCTGGCTGCCCACCGCGCCCTGCACCCCCCACGCCTGTGTCGAGGCGTCGGCGGCGGTGCGGGCGCGGGCCGTACCGCGCGCCGTGCTGCGGCTCGGCGTGGTCCTGCTGCTCCTGCTCGCGGGGATCGCGCTGACGCCCTTCGGCGCCCGGATCCCGCCGTCCCTGATCCGGCGCTGGTGCCGGTGGATCGTGCGGGCCGCCGGTGTCCGCGTCCGTATCACCGGAGCCGCCGCTCCCACCGGCGGACTGCTGCTGGTCGCCAACCACATCTCCTGGCTGGACATCCCGCTGCTCGCCGCCGTCCGCCCCGCCCGGATGCTGGCCAAGACGGAGGTACGGCACTGGCCGGTCGCCGGTGCGCTGGCCGCGCGCGGCGGCACCCTGTTCATCGACCGGGACCGGCTGCGGGCCCTCCCGGACACGGTCGCCCGGATCGCCGGTGCGCTGCGCGAGGGCGCCGCGGTCGCGGCCTTTCCCGAGGGCAGCACCTGGTGCGGCCGGGCGCAGGGCACCTTCCGCCGGGCCGTCTTCCAGGCCGCCCTGGACGCCGGGGTGCCGGTCCAGCCGGTGCGCATCGGCTACCGGCTCAGCGGCGGCACGGCCAGCACGGCTCCCGCGTACGTCGGCGAGGACACGCTGCTCGCCTCCCTGTGGCGGGTGACGACGACCCGGGGCCTGATCGCGGAGGTCGAGGTCCGCGACCCGATCGCACCGGGCGGCAGCACCGACCGCCGGGCCCTCGCCCGCGCGGCGCAGCAGCGGGAGACCGCCGCGCCCGCCTGGACGCACACGGTGCTCGTCGCGTAGGGACCTCAGCGGGAGCCGGTGAGGGTGCGCGCCAGATACGGTGCCGTCCGGCTCTCCGCCGCGCGCGCGACCTCCGCCGGCGGCCCCGCCGCCACGATGCGTCCGCCCGCGTCGCCGCCGCCCGGGCCGAGGTCGATCACCCAGTCCGCGCGGGCGACGACCGACATGTCGTGCTCGACGACGATCACGGTGTGCCCGGCGTCGACGAGGCCGTGCAACTGGCGCAACAGGACGTCCACATCGGCCGGGTGGAGACCGGTCGTGGGTTCGTCGAGGAGGTACAGCGTGTGGCCGCGCCGGCCGCGCTGCAGTTCGCTCGCCAGCTTGATGCGCTGGGCCTCGCCGCCGGAGAGCTCCGTCGCGGGCTGGCCGAGGCGCAGGTAACCCAGACCGACGTCGAGCAGCGTGGAGAGGCTGCGGGCCACGGCCGGGGTGTCCGCGAAGAACTCCGCCGCGCTCTCCACCGTCAGGTCCAGCACCTGCGCGATGGTCCGCCCCCGGTACGTCACCTCCAGCGTCTCCGGGTTGTAGCGGGCCCCACCGCAGTCCGGGCAGGGCGCGTAAGTGCTCGGCAGGAACAGCAGCTCCACGCTGACGAACCCCTCGCCCTGGCAGGTCTCGCAGCGCCCGCCCGCCACGTTGAAGGAGAACCGCCCGACGCCGAAACCGCGTTCGCGGGCGCCGTCGGTGGCCGCGAACACCTTGCGCACGACGTCGAAGAGGCCCGTGTAGGTGGCGAGGTTGGAGCGCGGCGTGCGGCCGATCGGCCGCTGGTCGACCGAGACCAGCCGGCCCACTCCCGCCGAGTCCTCCGTGATCTCGCCGATGAGCGTGGACTTGCCGGACCCGGACACGCCGGTCACGGCGGTGAACACGCCGAGCGGGAACTCCGCCGTCACTCCGCGCAGGTTGTGCCGCGTGATCGGGCCGGTCGTGAGCCACCCGGTGGCCTCGCGCACGTCTCGGGCCGGGGCGGGGGAGTGGTCGAACAGGTAGCGGGCCGTCGCCGACTCCTCGACTCCGGCCAGCTCGGCCACCGGGCCGCTGTGCAGCACCCGCCCGCCGTGTTCGCCCGCGTCCGGACCCACGTCGACCAGCCAGTCGGCGCCCCGCATGACGTCGAGGTGGTGCTCCACCACGAACACCGAGTTCCCGGACGTCTTCAGCCGTTCCAGCACCGTGAGCAGCGCCTCGGTGTCCGCGGGGTGCAGTCCGGCCGACGGCTCGTCGAGGACGTAGACGACGCCGAAGAGGCCGGAGCGCAGCTGGGTGGCCAGGCGCAGGCGCTGCAGTTCGCCCGTGGAGAGGGTGGGGGTGGGCCGGTCGAGACTGAGGTAGCCGAGCCCCAGCTCCAGGACCGGCGCGATACGGGAGCGCAGGTCGTCGGTGAGGACCCGGGCGGCCTCCGAGGTCCCGTCGAGACCGGCGGCCAGTTCCACCAGCGGCAGGGCCGCCAGCTCGGCGATGGTCCGGCCGCCGAACGTCACCGCCAGGGCCTCGGGGCGCAGCCGGCTGCCGCCGCACGCCGGGCAGGGCGCACTGGTGAGGAACCGCTCGGCCTTCGCTCGCAGGGTTGGGCTCCTGGAGTCCGAGAACGTCTTCATCACGTACCGGTGGGCGCTCATGTACGTGCCGTGGTACGGCCGTTGGATGCGGTCGGCGTCCCGCACCGGGTGGACGGTGACCACCGGCTGCTCGTCGGTGAACAGGATCCACTCCCGCTCGCCGGCGGGCAGTTCCCGCCACGGCCGGTCCACGTCGTGGCCGAGCGCGTCGAGGATGTCCCGCAGGTTCTTGCCCTGCCAGGCTCCCGGCCACGCCGCGATCGCCCCCTCGCGGATCGACAGCGACGGGTCGGGCACCATGAGCTCCTCGCTCGTACGGTGCACCTGCCCCAGCCCGTGGCACTCCGGGCACGCCCCGACCGCCGTGTTCGGCGAGAAGGCGTCGGAGTCGAGCCGCCCGGCTCCGGGCGGGTAGGTGCCGGCCCGGGAGAACAGCATCCGCAGGGAGTTCGAGAGGTTGGTGACGGTGCCGACGGAGGAGCGGGAGGTGGGTGCCGCCCGGCGCTGCTGGAGCGAGACGGCCGGGGGCAGGCCGGTGATCTCCCCGACCTTCGGCGCGCCGACCTGGTGGATCAGCCGGCGCGCGTACGGCGCGACCGACTCGAAGTAGCGCCGCTGGGCCTCCGCGTAGATCGTGCCGAACGCCAGCGACGACTTCCCCGAGCCGGACACCCCGGTGAACACGGCCAGCACGTCCCGGGGGATGTCGACGTCGATGCCCCGGAGGTTGTGCTCACGGGCTCCGCGGACACGGACGTACGGGTCATGGGGGTCGCGGTCGTGCATGGCAGACGACTCTAACCGGATCTCAACCGGAGGTGATCGCGGCCAGTCGCCGGTAGGAGTCCACCAGGGCCTCGCGGTCGTACGTGCTGGTCGTGACGAGGACCTCCTGGGCGCCCGTCTCCTTCAGCAGCGTCTCCAGCTCGTGCGCGACCTGCTCCTCGGTGCCGGCGATGTGGCCGGTCAGACCGGACTCGTAGAAGCCGCGCTCCTTGCCGGTCATGGTGAGGGCCTCCACGCGCTCGGCGGGTGGCAGCGGCGGGAAGGTGCCGTGGGTGCGGGAGTGCGCCATGGACCAGGCCTCGGGGATCAGCAGCCGCCGGGCCTCCTCGGGGGTGGCGGCCACGGCGATGGTGCCCGAGACGACGACGTACGGCTCCGGGGCCCAGACGGAGGGGCGGAACCGGTCGCGGTAGTGGTCGATGCCGCGCCGCATCTTCTCGCGGTTCCTGAGGTCGCCGATCACCAGGGGCAGGCCCGCGCGGGCGGCGATGCCGGCCCCCTCGCCCATGGCCAGGACGAACGGCGGCACGGTCAGGCCCTCGGCGGGGCGGGCGTGCACCCCCGTGGGTGACGTGCCCCGGAACCAGCCCAGCAGCTCCGCTAGCTGGCCCTCGAAGTCCTCGGCGTCGCCTTTGTCGTGGCCCAGGGCTCGGCGCACCCCGTCCGTGAAGCCGACGGACCGGCCCAGACCCATGTCGATCCGCCCGGGGAACAGCGACTCCAGCACCCCGAACTGCTCCGCCACGACCAGCGGCCGGTGGTTGGGCAGCATCACCCCGCCGGTGCCGACCCGGATCGTCCGGGTCGCGCCCGCGACGGCGGCGGCCAGCACGGTCGGCGCGGAACCGGCGACGCCGGGCACGCCGTGGTGCTCGGAGACCCAGACCCGGTGGTAGCCGAGCCGCTCCAGCTCCCGCGCCAGCCGCACGGTGTCGCGCAGCGCCTCGGGATGGGTGTGCCCCTCGCGGGTGCGGGAGCGGTCGAGGACGGACAGGCGCACGGCATCCATACCGGGTTCTACGCCGGACGGGGCCACCGGTATTCCGCCGCGGGCGCGTCGGGACCGCCGCCGGAAAACCGGGTGACCGCGTCCGCGCACGTCAGGACAATGGTCCGGTCTCCAGAAGCGAAAGGCGGCCGACCGTGACCGTCCCCAACATCCTGCTCTCCGGCATCGTCGGATCGACCGCCTACGGTCTCGCCCGCCCGGGTTCGGACATCGACCGCCTCGGCATGTTCGCCGCGCCCACCGAGGAGCTGCACGGTCTGCGCCGGCCGAAGGAGTCCCACGTCAGCACGGCGCCGGACCGCACCCTGCACGAGGCCGCCAAGTGGTGCCGGCTGGCCCTGGGAGGCAACCCGACGGCGATGGAGCTGGTGTGGCTCCCGGACGACCTGTACGAGGTGCGCACCCCGCTCGGCGACGAGCTCATCGGCATCCGTACGGCGTTCCTGTGCGCCAAGCGGGTCAGGGACGCCTACCTCGGGTACGCCACCCAGCAGTTCCGGCGGCTGGAGGCGCGCGGCGACGGTTCGTTCTCCGCCGACACCCGCAAGCGCACCGCGAAGCACGCCCGGCATCTCAAACGGCTGTGCGGGCAGGGCCTGGAGCTGTACACCACCGGGCGGCTGACGATCCGCGTCGAGAACCCGGACGAGTACCACGCCTTCGGCGAAAGTGTCGCCGCCGATCCGTCGGTGGCCCTGCCGTTGCTCAGGTCCTACGAGGCCGCCTTCGACGAAGGCCCCACGGTGCTGCCGGACGAACCCGACGAGGCGCCGGTCGAGGCCTGGCTGCGCCGGGTCCGCGCGCACTTCCTCGACGGGGCGGCGCACTCAGCCGTCGGGGCGTAGCAGGCCGCGCTCATACGCCCTGACCAGGTTCTGCGGGACGAGATGACGGATGCCGTCGACGGTGACGGGGACCAGTGTGGGGGTGGCCGCCTTCCACTGGGCGCGGCGGTGACGGGTGTTGCTGCGGGACATCTTCCGCTTCGGGACAGCCATGGGACTCCTCCTCGGTGATCGGGCACCGAGGACGCTACATGAAAATGGATCCCATTAACAATGAGCGCCCCGGTGCCCGGCCGCCGCGGCCCGTCGAAGGCGTCTCAGTCCTCGGCGCCCACCAGCATCCGAACCTCGAACTCCTCGTGGGCGGCGGGCTCTTCGGCCGGTCCCTTGTCCAGCACCGTGCCGAGCCGGCCCAGCAGGAAGCCCACCGGGATCGAGACGATGCCGGGGTTCTGGAGCGGGAACCAGGCGAAGTCGACCCCGGGGTAGAAGGAGCCCGGGGCGGAGGAGACGACGGGGGAGAAGACGGCCGGCAGGACAGAGCAGAGCAGTCCGCCGGAGGCTGAGCAGGGCGCCCTTCGCGCTGAAGCGCCGCCAGAACAGGGTGTAGGTGATCGTCGACAGGATCGCGGACGCCGCGATGGCGAGGCCAGGACGCAGACCGCCAGCGCCACCCGTACCGGCCGCTGCTGCCGGGGCAGGCGCAGCGCCACCGTGTCGCCCAGCGTGAACTTGCCCGTGCGGTGCAGGGGTTCGGCGATCAGCAGCAGCACCGTCATCCAGGCCACGGTGGTGCCGCCGAGGTACATCAAGCCCGTCGTAGCCGGTCAGCGCGACCAGCCCGGTGCTGCCCAGCAGGTCGCGGCGGACAGGTGGTCGCCGCACATGGCGAGGGCCGGAGCGGCTGCGCGGCCCCCTGCCGAGGCGGCGCCGAACGGCCGCGGCGGCTCTCGGTCTCGTACCGCCGGGACCTCAGGCCGCGGGCGAGCGGATCGACCCGGGTGCGCATGTGCCGGACGTAGCACCACGCGGTCACGCCCATGACGGCGAACTGCCCGAGACCCAGGGTCAGTCCGAGCGTGAGGCGGCCGAACAGCGGCTGGTTCATCACCGCGGGCACAAAACTCGACAGCAGTACATACAGCAGGAATCCACCGACGGACAGGATCGTCGCCCGGATGCCGAACCGGCGCTGCGCGCGGCGCGGAGAGCGAAAATCGGGGCGCCGTCTCATATGCGCTTACGCTGTGCGATGTGAGTGACGACCGCAGCAAGGCCCCGCTGGCCGTGTTCGACCTGGACAACACCCTCGCCGACACCACGCACCGGCAGGGGTTCCTCCAGCGCACACCGAAGGACTGGAACGGATTCTTCTCGGCGGCGCCGCAGGACCCGCCCGTCCCGGAGGGCATCGCGCTGGTCCGGGAGCGCGCGCAGGAGTGCGAGATCGTCTACCTCACAGGGCGGCCCGAGCGCTGCCGGCGCGACACGCTGGAGTGGCTCGCCGCCCAGGGGCTGCCCGAGGGGCGCGTGTACATGCGGCGGGACGCCGACCGGCGGCCCGCCCGGTTCACCAAGCTGGAGATCCTGCGACGGCTCGCCCGCACCCGGGAGGTCCGCGTCCTCGTGGACGACGACGAACTGGTCTGCGCGGACGCCCGGCGTGCGGGCTTCACCGTCGTACGGGCCGACTGGGTGACCCGGTCGGCCGAGATGAAAGCCGCGCAGGAGCGCGAGGGGCGGACCTGAGCACTACTCCGACTCGTCGAGACGGAAGCCCACCTTGAGCCCCACCTGCCAGTGGGCGATCTGCCCGTCCTCCAGCTGGCCGCGCACCTGCGTCACCTCGAACCAGTCCAGGTTGTGCAGCGTCTGCGAGGCCCGGTCGATGCCGTTGCGGACGGCCTGGTCGACGCCGTCCGGTGAGGTGCCGACGATCTCCGTGACCCGGTAGATGTGGTTCGACATGCCGCTGCTCCTCTTCCCCTGGCGTTGCTGTGACGGGAGTGTCACGCGTCATTCCACCGTGCCCCAAGCGGCGGCGAAGCGCGAGACGTCGTCTCCCGCCGTCGCCGCCGCCCCCGGGTTCCCCGATGTCAGCGCGCCACGCTCAGCGACAGCGCGAACCGGCCCGGCCCGTCCGTCCACCAGTGGGCCAGCTCCAGCCCCGCCGCGGACAGTTCGGCGCGCACGCCCTCCTGCCGGAACTTCGCCGACACCTCGGTCCGCATCTCCTCACCCGCGGTGAAGTCGACCGCCAGATCGAGCGCCGGCACCTTCACCGTCTGTGCCGTACGGGAGCGCAGCCGCATCTCGATCCAATCGTGCTCCGCGTTCCACTTCGCCACGTGGTCGAACGCGTCGGGCTCGAAGTCGGCGCCCAGCTCGCGGTTGATCACGGTCAGGACGTTCTTGTTGAACGCGGCCGTCACCCCGGCCGCGTCGTCGTACGCCCGCACCAGCACCTCCTCGTCCTTGACCAGGTCCGTGCCCAGCAGCAGGGCGTCGCCCGGGGTGAGCAGGGCGCGTACCGAGGTGAGGAACGCGGCGCGTTCGGCGGGCAGCAGATTGCCGATCGTGCCGCCCAGGAACGCCACCAGCCGTGGCCCCGGTGTGTCCGGCAGGGTCAGTTCCGCCGTGAAGTCGGCGATCAGCGCGTGCACGTCCAGCCCCGGCCGTTCGGCGGCGAGCGCCTGCCCGGCCTGGGTGAGGGCACTCTCGCTGACGTCGACCGGGACGTAGGTGTGCAGGTCGGTGAGGGCGTCGAGCAGATGCCGGGTCTTCTCGGAGGATCCGGAGCCGAGCTCGACCAGGGTGCGCGCCCGGGTGGCCGCGGCGATGTCGCCGGAGCGCGCCAGGAGGATCTCCCGCTCCGCGCGCGTGGGGTAGTACTCGGGGAGTTCCGTGATCTGCTCGAACAGGTCGCTGCCGCGCGCGTCGTAGAACCACTTCGGCGGCAGGGTCTTGGGGCGGCCGGTCAGACCCCGGTGGACGTCGGCGCGCAGCGCGGCGCCCGTGGTGTCCTCGGGCAGGGTGCGGGTGAGATGGAACGGGCTCACGTACGGGGCTCCTTGAAGGGTGCGGGCACGGCGGCGTCGGTCGGCTCCTTCAGCGGCGTCAGCAGCACGTCGGTGCGGCTCGCCGCGAGCAGGGTCCGGTCGGGGACCTCCTGCCAGTGCGGATCGTCGTCGAAGGGCTCGGAGGCCACGACGGTGCCGCCGCCGGGCCGGGTGAGGTACCACAGGGCGTCGCCCCAGGCCGTCGCGGTGATGGTGTCGCCGTTGGTGAGCAGCAGGTTGAGCCGGGAACCGGGGGCCGCCGCGGCGACCTCCAGGACGGTGTCGGCCATCGCCTGGCTCTCCTCGTCGCCGCCGCGCAACCGCGCCAGCACCAGCGCCCACACGAGCGCGGAGTCGTTGCGCGCCTCCAGCGACAGCAGGTCCTCGTGCGGCAGCGTCCGGGACAGCGAGGCCAGCGAACCGGGCCAGCCCTTCACCGCCCCGTTGTGGCTGAACAGCCAGGTTCCCGCGGCGAACGGGGCCGCCGCGGCCTCCGCGTCCGCGCCCGACAGGGTCGCGTCCCGCACCGCCGCGAGCAGGGCGGGGGAGCGGACGACCCGGGCCAGATCGGCGAACGACAGGTCCGCCCAGATCGGCCCGGCCCGGCGGTAGCGGGCCGGCACCGGGTCGCCCTCGGCGTACCAGCCCACCCCGAAACCGTCGGCGTTGACCGTCCCGTAGCGCTGGTGCCGGGGCGCCCACGACTGCCGGTACAGCGCGTGCGGCGGCTCCACGAGGAGCCGGCCCAAAGGCTCCTCCGGGCCCACGTAGGCCACATGACGGCACATCAGACGTCCTCCGACCGGGCCGTGCGGAACCCGGAGAAGATCTGCCGCCGGATCGGGTAGTCCCAGTTGCGGAAGGTGCCCCGGCAGGCCACCGCGTCCACCGCGAACGAACCGCCACGCAGCACCTTGTACTCGGGGCCGAAGAAGACCTCCGAGTACTCCTTGTACGGGAACGCCCTGAACCCCGGGTACGGCAGGAAGTCGCTCGCCGTCCACTCCCACACGTCGCCGATCAACTGCCGTACGCCCAGCGGCGACTCACCGGCCGGGTAGCTCCCGGCGGGGGCCGGGCGCAGGTGCCGCTGGCCGAGGTTGGCGTGCTCGGGCCCCGGATCGGCGTCGCCCCACGGGTAGCGCATCGAGCGGTCGCCGGCCGGGTCGTGCCGGGCCGCCTTCTCCCACTCGGCCTCCGTGGGCAGCCGGCGTCCCGCCCAGCGGGCGTAGGCGTCGGCCTCGTACCAGCTCACATGCAGCACGGGCTCGTCCGGCGGGACGACCTCGGTGACGCCGAAGCGCCGCCTGAGGAACTGCTTCCCGTCGCGCCGCCAGAACAGCGGGGCGTCGATGCCGTGCTTGCGGATGTGCGCCCAGCCGTCGGCCGCCCACCACCGCGGGTTGTCGTAGCCGCCGTCCTCGATGAACGCCCGGTAGGCGCCGTTGGTCACCGGGGTGGTGTCGATGTGGAAGGCCGCGACCTCGCGCCGGTGCGCGGGGCGTTCGTTGTCCAGGGCCCAGGGCTCGCCGGAGGTCCCCATCGTGAACGGGCCGCCCGGGACGAGGACTTCGGACGGGCCCGTGGACAGCGGCGCCGGCTCCGGGTCGGGTGCCGTCAGGGCGGGTGGGCCCGTACGCAGCTGATGGGTGATCAGCATCGTCTCGTCGTGCTGCTGTTCGTGCTGCGCGATCATCCCGAAGGCGAAGCCGGCCTCCGTCAGCCGCGTCCCGTGGAACGCGTGCCGCTCCAGCACGTCCAGTGCCCTGCCGCGGACGTCGGCCGCGTAGGTGCGGGCCTCGGCGGGCGACAGCAGGGGCAGCTTCGGCCGCTCGGCGCGCGGGTGCTCGAAGGCGTCGTAGAGGCCGTCTATCTCGGGCCGTATCGCCTCGTGCCCGGCGACGGCCCGCAGCAGCCACTGCTCCTCCTGGTTGCCGATGTGCGCCAAGTCCCACACCAGCGGCGACATCAGCGGCGAGTGCTGCTCGGTCAGGTCGGGATCCTCCACGCAACTCGTCAGCAGGGTGGTGCGGTCGCGGGCCACGACGAGTGAGGCGACCGCCCGCTCACGGAGGACCTCGGGGTCGACGACCTGGGCGTCGACGGCGGGATCGGTGTCGGTCATGGGCGGAAGTCCTTCCCCTGGGCGCGGCCGTCCGTGCCGCGCTGTCGGTCGAGCAGGTCGTCGGCGGGGCAGCGGCCCAGGACGACGTAGCGGTCCAGATAGGCCGTGACGGCCTCGATGACCTCGGGGCCGGCGCCGAGCCGGGGCAGGGCGTCCAGCGCGGTCGTGAAGCACGTGACGGCCACCTCGCGCAGTTCCGCGTCGGCCAGGCCACCGCGGGCCGCGTCGAGCCACAGCGGGTTGTGCGGCGCGGGCAGGCCCAGCGTCCGCTCGGCCAGTGGCTTCACGGCCCGGTAGGCGGTCTCGGTGGCCTCCGGGTCGTCGAACAGCGCCGCCGTCACGGCGAGCGGCACGATCCAGCCGTCGTCGCCGGGCTGCGCGTCGATCATGCGCAGTTCGAGATGGCCGCGCGGCCTGACCGGCGGGAACAGCGTCGTGACGTGGTAGTCGAGATCCTCCCGGGTGGGCGGCCGGGGCGTGCCCGTGCGGATCCAGTCCCGGAAGGTGAGGCCCTCGGGGACGTCCCAGGGCCCGCCGTCCCGCCGTACGCACATCACGGGGGAGTCCAGCACGTGCCGGGCCCAGGCCCCGCGCGGGTCGGCGTCCAGCCGCGGTCCGCCCGCCCGGCCCGCGCCGATCCGGGTCCACATCAGCTGCCGCGTGGACAGCCAGCCGGTCGGCCGGTGCTCGGCGAGCGGGGAGTTGGCGAACGCGGCCACCAGGACCGCTCCCAGATGGTGGGCCAGCCACCAGCGCCGCCCCAGGCCGAGCGGCCCGGGCTCCTCGTGGCCGGCGTCCAGGCACACCTGCACGGAGGCGGAGCTGCACATCATGGCGCGGCCGGCGGGGCCGGTACGGTCCAGGCACGCCTCCATGGCGTCGTAGCGCGGCTGACGCAGGAATCGGCGGGGTTCGTGCCAGGGGTCGTGGCCCAGGCCGACGAGGGCGAGACCGCAATCGCGCAGAACCGCGCGGACGGCGTCGAGGTCGGCGGAGACGGTGGTGATGACTTCCGTCAGGGAGGCGGCGGGGAGCGAGCTCAGCTCCAGCTGGCCGCCGGGTTCCACGGTGAGCGCCGACCTCAGAGGTACGGTGCGCAAAGCGGCGTAGGCCGCTTCGAGTCGTTCGGGTGTGACGGGGAGCTGCGGTGCGCGCAGCTCGTGGACGAGCCATTCCACCTCGACACCGAGGCGCCGTGGCGGGCCGGTCTTGAAGCAGATGCCGCGGACGAGTGCCTCGACCTCGGCTTCGGACAGTGAGGTGCGTGGCCGGGTACAGCCACTTACCGAATCGGACATGTCGGGATCCTCCTGAGATTCCACCATGCCATTGGTCCGGGTCTTCGGCGGCCCGGGCCGGGATCATCTGTCCTACCCAAGACGCTCACGCCGCTCGGCACAAGGGGGCGAAGCGGGGCGTTCCCGGGCGGTCATCCGGCCCGCCCCGGTGTTTCCAGGCACTTTCCCGGGCGTTCTCCCACGGCGAAAACTCTGTTGCACCGGAGATCCGGCATCACTCACGATGCCTGCGTGAGCACGACAAGAACGGCCGCGCGGCACGCGGTCACGGCGCGCACGGGGGTGGCGCCGTGAGCGCGCGCCTGCGCGGAATCGCGCAGCAGACCGAGCAGATCGTCGCGGCGGGCGTCTACCGTGCCCCGGACGGGCGCGAGGTCTCGATCGCGGCGGAACTGCGGGCAGCGCGCGAGGGCACGCTCCTGCACGGGCCGGAACCGGTGCCGGTACCCGCCGATCGGGTGACGAGGGCACCGGCGACCAAGATCGAGGTCACGGGCGAGAGCAGCCTGGAGGCCGCCCGCCGGCTCGGCGGGCACGTGGCCGTGCTGAACTTCGCCTCGGCCCGCAATCCCGGCGGTGGCTATCTCAACGGCGCCCAGGCCCAGGAGGAGGCCCTGTGCCGGGCCTCCGCCCTCTACACCTGCCTCCTCGAGGCCCGCGCCTTCTACGACCACCACCGGGCCCACCGCGACCCGTTCTACACGGACCGTGTCATCCACTCACCGGCCGTGCCCGTCTTCCGCGACGACCGGGGCGGCCTGCTGGCCGAGCCGTACACCGCCGGCTTCCTGACCTCTCCCGCGCCCAACGCGGGCGTGGTGCACCGCACGGCGCCCGAACGGGTCCCCGAACTGCCGCGGGCCCTCGCGGCCCGGGCCGAGCGCGTCCTGGAGACCGCCGCGGCCCACGGTTACCGCCGGCTCGTCCTGGGGGCCTGGGGCTGCGGGGTGTTCCGCAACGACCCCGCGCAGGTGGCGGAGGCGTTCCGGGCGCTGCTGGGGCCCGGTGGCCGGTTCACCCAGGCCTTCGAGCACGTGGTCTTCGGGGTCCTGGACCGGACGCGCGACCGTGCGGTGCTGGGCGCCTTCGAGAAGACGTTCAGCTCCAGCCGTAGCGCTCCTGCAGGCGGCGCCTGACCAGGTTGAACCGCATGCGGTCCAGTGCGCACGCCTCCCGGCGCATGCCGTGCTCGTGCAGCCGCAGCACCCGGTCCACGTCGACCCACGAGTCCCGGCCCGTCCGGTCCCACGGCCCGCTGCCGATCGGCACCCACTCCCGTCTCTTATACACCT